>SHYW01000045.1 GCA_009692615.1 Deltaproteobacteria bacterium
TTGCATAAAGCTCCACTGTGAACATCCTTCCAGCCTCCCGATGCCATTCAATAACATCGAGACAGCCTACAGGACCGGTACACTTTTGACCCGCCATTTTCTGCCAGATCTTTGCCGGTTCAGTGGTACACTTTACGCCCGCGATTTATGCCTCCGCGATGGTGAGGTGTTCGTCAAAGCCAACCCGTCGCAGAAAATTTCATTGGCGAAAGCGGTCAACCGAACGGGCGAATTGATCGGCCGGGCGACCACCAATCCGCGTTTTAAGGACGATGTCCAAGGCAAAAGTTTCGCCGCCCATTTCGCTGAAGTGGAAGTCGACAGCGTCACCGGTCACGTACGAATCACTCGCTACGTCGCGGCGCACGACAGCGGCACGATCATCAATCGCTTGGCGGCGGAAAGCCAAATCAAAGGCGGCGTCACCCAAGGCATCGGCATGGCGCTTACCGAAGAATTAATCATCGACAAAGTGACGGCGACACCGATCAATCCCAACTATCGCGACGCCAAGGTGCCGACCCATTTGGAAGCGCCGGAGATCGAAGTGATCTTCGTCGAGCATGCCGATCCCTACGGTCCCTTCGGTGCCAAAGTCGTCGGCGAGCCGCCGATCACTCCATCGGTGGGCACCATCGCCAATGCGATCTTCAACGCCACAGGCAAGCGCATCAAAGAGCTGCCGATCACGCCGGATAAAATTCTCCGCGCGGTGCGGGTCTAGGGAGGAGCGACGAGCATGAAAAGTTTTGAAAACATCGATGCCAAAAGCGTCAAAGAAGCGGTCGGGCTATTGCAGAAATTCCACCAGCAGAAAAAATTCGCCGCGGTGGTCGGCGGCGGCAGCGAATTTTTACAGCTGATGAAAGATCACGTCGTCGAGCCGGATTACGTGATCAATCTAAAAACCATTCCCGGCCTCGATTACATTCGTGAGGAGCGCGGCGGTTTTCGCATTGGTGCCCTGGCCAAGTTGGCCGACATCGATGAGCATGCGGCGATTCGCGAAAAACTGTTGATCCTTTCCGACGCCGCCGGCGAAGCGGCGTCGCCGCAGATCCGTAACGCCGGCACGCTGGCTGGCAATCTTTGCCAGCGGCCGTTCTGCTGGTATTTTCGCTCAGCCAATTTTACTTGTCTGCGCAAAGGCGGTCAGGTTTGTTACACGGTCACCGGCGACGGCCGCTTTCATTCGATCCTCGGCGCCGGGCCGAGCTACATCGTCCATCCATCCGATACCGCGCCGGCTTTGGTCGCGCTCGGCGCGCAAATTAAAATCGCCGGACCGGCGGGGAAAAAAACTATTCCCTTGGAACAATTCTTCGTGCTGCCTTCAGTCGATTACCGCCGTGAAAATATTCTCAACCCCGGCGAGATCGTCACCGAGATCTACGTGCCGCTGCCGAAAACCGGCAGCAAGGGATTCTTCCATAAGATGCGCGAGCGCTTGGCGTGGGACCACGCGATTGTTGCCGTGGCGACCATCGTCGAAAGCAGCGGCGGCGTAGTGCGTAATGCCCGCGTGGTCCTGGGCGGCGTGGCGCCGATTCCCTGGCGCGCGGTCAAAGCGGAAGAGTTTTTGCGCGGCAAGAAGTTGGACGAAGCCACCGCTAAACAGGCTGGCGAGTTAGCTGTCGAAGGCGCTAATCCGCTCAAAGACAACGCTTACAAAGTGAAGCTGGCCCAGGACTTGGTGCAGCGCGGTTTGTTGGCTTCGGTTTAAGCGCTCAGCTATTTTTTTTTCTCCGCTTCAAGACATTAAAATGGTGCCGCTACATCAACCGATGCAGCGGCCATTTGAGCTTGACCAGCCTGGCTTAAGTTCGTAAGTTTTGGCCTTCATGTTCGCCGAACTGTACAAATCGCGCCGGCTGCTGTTGGCGGCGGCACTGCCGCCGTTGTTGGTGCTGCTGTGGTTTGGCTTCAACGGTTGGCAGCGGCGCGCCGGCGTGAGCGATTCGCCAAGCGAAACTGTAGCGACCGTTTCTCTTCAAGAGATGCGTCAATCGTTGGTCAATGACCGCCAGCTCTTGGCCGATTACGAAAAAGAGCAAGCGATGTTGCGCGCTGAAGTGATTCGCCGGCGTAAGCTGTTCGCCGAAGGCCAGCTGGCGAAAGATCAAGTACTCGAAGCCGAGCAAAAGTTCGTTGCGGCGTTGAAGCGCGTTCACGCCATGCGTTACACGGTCACCGAGACCGACATCGCGATTACCGAAGCGGTATTGGGTGAAAAAGTGTTACGCATGCCGGCGCTGCCGGTGGGCGGCTTCTCGCAAACCGCGGAGCTCACGCGCTTCAATGGCCCGTTCAAATGGTCCATCGGCGAGGCGCCGCGGGTGCAAAAGTTTTTTTCCAATACTTTTGGCCGCAGCTTGCCGATTACCGCCTTGGGTCAATCCGACACGCACAACCGTTTTGGTTTCGATCATCGCGATTCCGTCGATGTCGGGCTTCATCCCGACAGCGCGGAAGGGCGCCAGTTGATCGATTACCTGCGCAAATCCGGCATCCCTTTCCTGGCCTTCCGCCAAGCGGTTCCCGGCGCCGCCACTGGGCCGCATATTCATATCGGTAAACCTTCGGCGTTTCTGCGCCATTAAAGTTTCTTTAGCAGGTTGGGTGAAATCGCGGCGGTAAAAAGAATTACTGCACGGGGATTTTTTTCAATAGTTCTTGCAGATGTTTAATCAGGATCGCGTAGGAGATACCGCTGGGTTTTTGAATCACGGTTTCTTTGCTTTCTTGGATGAAAACTTTGTTCAATATGCCGATCACCTGGCCGCTGTCGGGATGATAGACCGGGCTGCCGCTGTTGCCAGGATAGGCTGTGGCGTCGAGTTGAAAGACATCATAGGGCGCGATCAGCCGAGCGAGGGTTTTTTTTCAAGGCTTTGTCCCGACAGCTGTGGGATCACGTTGGGCGTGATCGCCGAGATGATGCCGCGGTGGGTCACCGCGTGCAGGCCGAGCACCATGCCGATGGGATAGCCGGTGAAGGCGTAGGACTCGCCTTCGCGCACGTTGTCTGAGTTGCCCAAAGTCATCGCGATGAGCGGCGCGCCGGTGATGCGCAAAATCGTCAAATCGTAATCGCGATCCTCACCGACCACGGTGGCCTGGCGGACTTCGACGCCGTTGGCGGTGGCGGCAAACACGGCGATGAATTCGTTTTTATCCTGCTCGATTTTTTCCGGCATCACATGGGCGTTGGTGGCCACCAGGTGGCCGTCGCCGAGGACAAATCCGGTGCCGCGGAAAACCGCTGGCGGGCGGCGGGTTTTCAGATAGGTGCCGACGGCGACGATGGCCGGTTTGATTTTGCTGATCGTGCTCGGCAGTCCGTTGGGTTCGCCAGCCTGGGCTTGGCTAAGCGTGAACAGGATGGTGCCGAGAGCGCATAGCCATTCGATGAGCCATCGATGGATTCGCTTCGCGGCGGTAATTGTATTCGCACTGCCCATCCTGGCTAGATAGTAACGCGCGGGCGCTGGGGTCACAACCCAACGCAACAAGACTACCGTTTAGCTTGACCCGGCGTGGCTTAGTTCCTAAACTTCATGGAATGAGATTGGGTCGGTCAAACAATGATCGAGTGAATGCGCTGGCACTGGCGGTTTTGCTGAACTGTAGCGCGCTGCGGCCGCTTGGCATCCGCCAATCGAGTCATGCCCAGGAAATTCGCAAATCGCCGCCGGCGCGCCGACCGGTGGCGAGCGATTCGGAACTCGCCCGGGCACGTACCGACGTGATCCAAAAAATTCGCGAAGCACGCGCCGGTGGGCAGAAATTGCTCGAGCTCCATGACGCCGAGCGGCTCAAGCTTGCAGCGCAGTATGAAGAGCGGCGCGATCAATACTACATGGGTTTGATCTCGCGCGAAGAAGCACTCAGAGCCGAAAACGCCTGGGTCGAAGCGATCATTAAAGTCGATGAAGACAAACGCTGGCTCGCCGAAACCGACATGGCGATGACGGAATATTCTTTGCGCGACGAGCTGCTCCGTTTACCGGGGCTGGCTATCGGCGGCTACAGTGAATCGGGAACCCTGGTGCGTTTCAACGGCGGCACGCCGTGGTCGTTGATCGATTCGCCCAAAGTGGAAAAGTTTTTTACTCAGGCGTTCGGCCGCGCTTTGCCGATCAGCGCCTACGGTCAGACCACCACCCATGACCGGTTGCGCTTCGATCATCGCAATGCGATAGATGTGGCGCTTCATCCCGATAGTAAGGAAGGACGATCGTTGTTGGGCTATTTGCGCCAAGCGGGAATTCCGTTCATCGCCTTTAGAAACGCGGTGGCGGGTTCGGCGACCGGCGCGCATATTCATATCGGCAAGCCGTCAGCGCGCAATTAGCGTTTCTTGATCGCGCTTTCAAAGTGCCAACCTAACAACCTGCAAACCATTCATGGCGCAGCCGACAATTCCTTTGCCAGCTTCAACCGTGGTGTTAGTCCGACCCAATGACAACGACGGTTTTGAAATCTTCATGAATCGCCGGCCGGACAAGATGGAAGTTTACGCTGGCGTCCATGTTTTTCCCGGCGGTCGGGTCGAGGTCGGCGACTTTTCGGCGCCGATGTTGGAACTGACGCAAGGGGTGACCCCGGCTGAAGCTCAGGAAAAACTCGGTGGTGGGCTTGCCGCCGAACGTTCTCTCGGCTTCTGGGTCGCCGCCGCGCGGGAACTTTTTGAAGAAGCGGGCATCTTTCTGTTCGCGCCACAAAACAACAGCCAACGCGATTCGGCGTTGCCGGGGTTGGCTGAGCGCTTAGCCGATCGGCGCGCGGGTTTGCAGCGGGGTGATTTCGATCTTGCCAGACTGTTGGCGGCGGAGGGGCTTTACTGCGATCTACGCCGGCTCAATTATTTTTTTCATCGGGTTACCCCAGAGCATTATCCGGTGCGCTTCGACACCCGTTTTTACCTCGCGGCCTTGCCCCCAGACCAATCGCCGCTCGATAGTTCTGAGGAAGTTTCGGAAAGCTTATGGATAACGCCGAGCGCGGCGTTGGAACGATCGCAGCTGGGCGATTTTCCCATGATGCCGCCGACCATCGCAGTATTGCGCAGCTTGTCCATCCATAGTTCCTGGAATGAACTGGGAACGGTGTTCGATCTCGGTTGAAACCGAGCTCAACGGGCACCGGCGAATTCGCAGCAATAGCTCTAAACTGTACGAACTTACCAGCGCCTACCAGAACCTTCAGCGCGCTTCTCGATAGATCCCCTGGCGGCATTGTGCTTGCATTCGTAATCGCCGTGAATTGGTAATCGCGGCGAATTGATGCAGCTTATGGGTCATGCTAAAATCCCCAACAACTTAATTGATCTGGGGACTTTTGCGCAGTTTCCCTTTCGCTTCAACCTGCCGATTATTAGTTCAAGCTTCGAGAAATTCGCTAGGTATGATCTGATATGACTATTGATTTGTCTGACGTGGCAACCATCGCCTATTTTTCCATGGACGTAGCGGCCGATTCGGCGATTCCGACGTACAGCGGCGGCTTAGGGGTTTTAGCCGGTGACATGTTGCGCTCGGCGGCGGATTTGGCGATCCCCATGGTGGCGATCTCGCTGCTCCACCGCAAAGGCTATTTCGAGCAGCGCCTCGACGCCCGCGGCAATCAGCTCGAAAGTCCGTCTAAGTGGCAGCCGGAGAAATATCTCACCCCGCTCGACGCGCGGGTATCGTTGCCCCTCGAAGGGCGTGCGGTGCAGATCCGTGCTTGGCAGTACGACTTCGTCGGTATCACCGGACATGTCGTGCCGCTGCTTTTTTTGGACACCGATCTGGAAGAAAATAACTCTCTCGATCGCGGCTTCACCGATTTTCTTTACGGCGGCGATGAACGCTATCGATTATGCCAAGAGGCGATTTTAGGTTTGGGCGGCGTCGCCATGCTGCGCGCCTTGGGCTACGCCGGTGTGCGCGTGTTTCACATGAACGAAGGCCATTCCGCGTTAGCGACGCTTGCTTTAATGGAGGAGCGGGCACAAGCGCAAAAGCACATTCGCTTTACGGACATCGAAATCGAAGCGGTCCGACGACAATGCGCCTTTACCACGCATACGCCAGTGCCCGCGGGCCATGATTGTTTCACTCGCGAGTTGGTGGGTCGGGTTCTCGGCGTCGATCGCTCCGCGGCCTTGCGCCAATTGGGTGTCATGAACGGTTCGCTCAACATGACTGAGTTGGCACTCAAGCTTTCGGGTTTCGTCAACGGCGTGTCGATGCGCCATGGCGAGGTCTCCCGGGCGATGTTTCCGAGCTATGAGATTGACGCGATCACCAATGGCGTGCACGCGGCCACTTGGACCGCGGCGCCGATGGCGGCGTTGTTCGATCGTCGTCTTCCCGAGTGGCGCCGCGACAATTGTTTTCTGCGCTACGCCATCGGTATCCCGGCTGGGGAAATTCGCCGCGCCCATGATTTGGCGAAAAAGGAATTGCTCGCGCAGGTGCGCTGGCTCACCGGCACGGCGCTGGTCGAGAAAGTTTTCACCATCGGCTTTGCCCGGCGCGCCACCGGTTACAAACGGGGCGATTTGCTATTCACGGATTTGGAAAAACTCAAGAAGATCGCCAAGCAGTCCGGGCCGCTGCAATTGATCTACGCCGGCAAAGCCCATCCACGCGACAACGGCGGCAAGGCGATCATCCGGCGCATTTTCGAAGCCGCCGCGGCCCTCGCTGACGATGTCCGTGTGGTCTATTTGGAAAACTACGATATGGCCCTCGGCAAACTGCTCTGTTCCGGCGTCGACATCTGGCTCAACACGCCGCTGCGCCCCCAAGAAGCGTCCGGCACCAGCGGCATGAAAGCGGCGCTCAACGGTGTGCCGAGCTTCAGCGTGCTCGACGGCTGGTGGATCGAAGGCCATATCGAAGGCGTCACCGGCTGGTCCATCGGCGATGCCAATACTGCGGAGAACGATTCCCTCGCCGAAGCTGCTTCGCTCTACGAAAAACTAGCAGCACGCATCTTGCCGCTCTATTACAAAGAGCCCGACAAATTCGCCCAAGTCATGCGCTCGGCGATCGCCCTCAACGGTTCTTTTTTCAACACCCAGCGGATGATTTCGCAGTATTTAAGAAACGCCTATCAGTCGGCGAGCGACGATGCGGCGCAGCGCTTGGATTAGCAAAAAAATCTGCTGACGGTTGTGCGTTACCAAAACTGGCTAATGCTTATGCTCGCCGCGAAGTTTCCATTCCATACCGTCGATGATGCATTCGACGCTGGCCTGAAGAATATCAGCGGCGACGCTCACCGTGCCCCAGCGTTCGTTGCCATCGGAAAAGATCGCTAAGACGCGCACCAATGCGCCGGCGCCACGCTCGTCGTCATCGTGACTGATGTCATGCATGAGCCGGACATCGAATTCTTCGAGGCGAACTTCGGAGAGCTGCGGATAGTGTTTTTCGAGAATCTTACGCATGGCGCTATCGACGGCATGGACCGGACCGCGGCCGCCAGCGGCGACCAGTTCCTCATCGCCGAAGATTTCGATCAACACAGTGGCTTCAGTCTTGCTCCGCAGCGCTTCAGGGGCCTGGAAGTCGACTTGATCATCGATCTTACAGCGCAGCACCCGAAACGGTTTTAGATAGTCGTCGCGCCGGCGAATCGACATCAGCTCGAAGGACGCCCAGGCGCCGTCCAAGCGAAAAAAATCTTCTTTATAATCCCTAGCCATGCTGTTCTCCGGTTAGGCGATCTGCGGTTGCTGTGAACTTTCGGCCATTATAACGTCGGCTTCGAAAAGCGCCAGGATTAATTTGCAAAGCCCGGAGCTGACCAACCTGATGACCGGTAAAATCTTTTCTTCCCACAAATTCGCAAACTTGGTATCATGGTTCCAAGCTTATGGAAAATCGCTCAACGGCTCCTCAGTTGCGCGGCTTCTTTCGCGATTCGGTGCGCCAGAGCTTTTGGCAGCTCGGCATTCACGACGCGACAGTGGCCGAATATGTGGCGGATGTCTTGACCGAGTTCGCCAGGACCGAGAATCTCTACAAGATTCACAACGCCAACGGCCGAAAGGCCGACTCGGTGGTGGAGATCCTCAGCGAAGAACAGCCAGCGTCGGCCGCTGAGAACGATCTGCTGCGCGAGCGTTCGCGGCGTAAATATGTCGGCGATTACGCGCTGTTCATGAGCGGTATTTTTCGCAAGCATATCGAAGGTCGGGGTTTCCTCGACTATTATCTACAAGAAGGTAGCCGCTCCTACTGGAAAGTTTCCGAACTGGACCTTTCGCTTTACCATACCGGTTATTACCTGTTTCAGGAGCTGTCGACAAAATTCGAATATTATTCCGGCGCCCTCGATTATGTGCGTATGGCCTGCTTTGCCGGGGCGCCGGGCGAGGATTCCCACTCCGGGTTCTTGCGGCGCATCGAAGGTTGGATGAAAGTCAATCTATCGGAAAATTAGCTTGGCCTGAGTGCGCCAAATCGCCCCGTCTGAGCCGTCACTTGTCTTCATTGTGAGAACCGTACTTGCCAGCGTCGCCATTGCCGCCATCGTCGCCTTGCTGGGCGCCGCGTTGATGTTCCACAACATTCACTACTCGGTTCCGGCCCTCGGCGCGCAGCCAGCAGAGGTGCGCGTCGAGCGGGGCGATTCTTTGTCTACGGTATCGCGCAAGCTGCGCGAGCAGAAGATCATCACCAACAGTTTGTTTTTCTCCCTTTGGGCGCGCTTCAATGGCTCGGAAAAAAAACTGCATCAGGGGCTCTATCGTTTCGATAGCGGCGTGACGGCGCGGGAAGTGCTTGAGCGTTTGGTCAGTGGCAAGGGAATTTTTCAAAGCGTGACGATTCCCGAGGGCTTTACGGTTCGAGAGATTGCCCAACTGCTGGACAAGATGCAGATCGCCGATGGCCAAAAGTTTCTCACCGAAGCTGCCAATCCGAGTTTGCTGGCGAACTTGGGTTTACAGGGCAAAGGGATCGAAGGCTATCTGTTCCCGAGCACTTATCACTTCACCCCGGCGACGGCGGAACGGGAAATAGTGATCACCATGGCCGAGCAGTTTCGCAAGGTGTCGCAACCGCTGTTGGCCGAGGCTAAGGGTACATCGTCGATGACCGCCCATGGGATTCTCACCTTGGCGTCGATCATCGAGAAAGAAACTGGTGTCGAGGCTGAGCGGCCGTTGGTCTCCGCGGTTTTTCACAACCGGCTCAACCGGCAAATGCCTTTGCAAAGCGATCCCACGGTGATCTACGGCATCAAAGATTTCAACGGCAACTTGACCAAGAAAGATTTGCAGGAGGCGACGCCTTATAACACATACCGGATTCCGGCGTTGCCGCCGGGACCGATTTGCAATCCCAGCGTGGCCTCGATCAAAGCGGCGCTCCATCCGGCCGCTGTGCCGTATCTCTACTTCGTGTCTAAGAACGACGGCAGTCATTTGTTTTCCGAAACCATGGAAGCGCACAACCGCGCCGTCAAAACTTTTCAACCGGTGCGTCATGGGCCGCCGACAAGCGCTAAAATGACCGCGCGCCATTGAGCGCAGCGCGTTCAATCCGCTGGGCCGACATGCTATAAGTTTCGTACATGGCGCCATCGTCCCACTTCGAATCGCAGGTGGGCGCAGAAACCTTGGTCGGTCGCTTGCGGGCTCGACTCGGTCATCATGCGCTGTGGGATACCTTGCTGATGTCGATGCCGCCGATTCTGTTTTTATTCTCCGGCGCATACGCAATGACGCGGGCTGGTTGGATTAGCTCAATCGTCGCTATTGAGATCACCTTTCTGGGGTTAGCGTTTGGCGCCGCAGTGATCGCTTGGCATTATCGCCGATCGGCCACTACCAGCGCCGGCGCGGCGCAGTTGCTCGACGAGCGCGCCGGCGCCAAGGATCACTTTCTCACCTTGGCGACCATCGATCGCTCGGCGCAAGCGCCGTCGTTGATCGCCCAGCTTACCCGGCAGTCCGCCGAGCTGGGCGGCGGTATTGAACTCAAGCGCGATTTTCCCTACCAGCCCAGACCCGCGGCTTACCGTTCCGTTGCCGGCTCGGTGCTCGCCGCGTTGTTGCTCTTTTTTCTCATGCCGTACGCCGATTCGTTGCTCCACCCGCCATCGTCTGCGCAGCGGTTGCGCGAGTTGGCTGCAAAAATGGCGTCGGCGCCGGGGCTGAAAGAATTGTCCCAGCAGCTCAAACAGCTGGCGGCCAAGCTCGACGATCCTAAAGTCGCGCCCGACGAAAAAAAGCAGGCGACTGAAGATTTACAGAAACAAATCGCCGAGCAGCAACAAAAAGAGCAAAAGAAAAAAAATCAAGAAATGCTCGCCCAAGCGCAAAGTGAATTGAAAGACAGCCAGCAGCAGCAATCGGCGGGCGGGCAGGAACAGCAGAAAGATCAGCAGAGCGGCGGCGGTAACCAGCAAAGTAACCTACCGAAAGAAGGCCAAGGCGAAGGCAAGCAGAGCCAAGGCAACGGCGGCGAGGGTAAAGGCGAGTCGAGCGCGCAGGCGAGTAAAGACATGCAGCAGGGCAAGCAGGCGTCGGGCAATCCTAAAGAAGCCGGCCAAGAAAAAAATCAGATGGCCCAGGGCGATACCAAAGGCAATCAACCCGATCCCAATCAGCCGGGCAAAGAACAAAATAAAAATCAATCGGATAAAAATCCCGGCGACGGCAAAGACAGCGGCGGTAAAAATCAAAGCGCGGAAGCGCCGCCTCAAGGAGCACCGCCATCAGACCGTTTTTACAAAACCGGTGAAGGCAAAGATGGACTCAAGGGCGCGCGCTACGTCACCGTGCAACTCCCAGAGGATGTGGCGGCGGAGTCCAAGGGCGAGAGCGCGGCGACCAAGGAATCCAAAGGCGGCCGGGCGCGGCCGCAAGTGCCGGTCAGCAATGCGCCCCTGCCGGCTCATGTGCCCAACGCGCCGAGTGAAAAACAGCAGATGCCGATCGAGTATCGCGGCGTCATTCGATAATTAAAAGGGGACTGAAATGGAGTCGGAGCAATTCCTCGAAACTTTCAAACGCCTGGAGAGCGAAGTGCAAAAAGTCATCGTCGGCCACGACGATACGATTCGCAAAGTGCTAATCGCATTTTTCGCCGGCGGTCATATCTTACTCGAAGGCGTGCCGGGCTTGGGTAAGACCCTGTTAGTAAAATCTTTGAGCCATGCCCTCGGGATGTCGTTCAAGCGCATTCAGTTCACGCCCGACTTGATGCCCTCCGACATCGTCGGCACCGAGGTGCTCACCGATAACGGCGAGCGGCGCGAATTTCAATTCAAGCAGGGACCGATTTTCGCCCACGTCGTGCTCGCCGATGAGATCAATCGCGCCACGCCGAAGACTCAGTCGGCGGTGCTCGAAGCGATGGAAGAAAAGCAAGTGACCGTGTTCGGCGAATCGCACACGCTGGAATCGCCTTTCATGGTTCTCGCCACGCAAAATCCCATCGAACTCGAAGGCACCTATCCATTGCCCGAAGCACAGCTCGATCGATTTTTTTTCAAGCTATTAGTCATGCCGCCGACGCCGGATCAACTGCGGGAGATACTCAAACGCACCACCGGCACGGCGGTGGGCGCCTGCGCCAAGGTGTTGCCCGACGACGACGGCAAACATGTCAACGAGATGAAACATCTGCTGCGTCAGGTGATGATCGCGCCGCCCATCGAAGACTACGTCGTGCGCTTGGTGCACGCGACGCAACCGCAGGGCGAGCACGCCGGCGGCGTCAACGCATCGGTGAAACAATTCATCCGCTTCGGTTCAAGCCCGCGCGGCGCCCAGTCGGTCATCCTCGGCGCCAAGGGTCATGCCTTAGCCGAAGGCCGAGTGCATGTCAGCTACGAAGATGTCGAAAAAGTAATCTCGCCGGCACTGCGCCACCGCATCATCCTTAACTTCCAAGCCGAAGCGGAGAATGTGAACGCGGATCAAATTCTCGCCGAGGTGATTAAGCAGGTGAAGCGGCAGTGAGTGCGGTGTCAGCGGTGATTTTCTATTTAACTTTATTCTTTATCACCGGAATCGATTTCAGATAATCGGCGATCGCCAGCATGTCTTCCTTGGTCATGTCTTTGTAGCCATGGCCGGCGCCTTGAATCACTTCGAGCATTAGGCCTTGGACGTTATCAAGATCGGCCTTGATGCCGGATTTGAGCAGCTCGACCATATCGTCGCGTTTCCAGTCGCCGATGCCGGTTTCTTTGTCTGGGGTGATGTTGGGCACGCCTTCGCCTAGGGGGCTCGCTTTCTCGGTTACGCCGGCCATGTAGAGGACGCGGTTGGGCGCGCCGGCAAAATTTCTCGGCGTGTGGCAATCGCCGCAGATGGCGACATGCTCGACCAAATAGCGGCCGCGCTCGACACCGCTCTTGGGTGGTTGCGTTGGAGTTGCTGCGAAGCGGCCGAACACGGCGAGATACAAACGCGCGCCGATACTGCGCGTAAACGGCGCCCAGCTTTTTAGTTCCGGAGTCGCTTTTTTCACCGGCTTGAGCGTGCGCAGATAGGCGACTAACGCTTTCAAATCTTCTTCGGCCATGCCGGAATATTTTTCAAAGGGCATGACCGGCAAGAGTTTGCTGCCGTCGCGGCGCACGCCTTTGACGATGGCATCGATGATTTGCTGGTCGGTCCAATTGCCCAGGCCGGTGTCTTTGTCCGGCGTGATATTCGTGCTGTAAACTTTGCCGGTGGGGATCGGAAAGGCGCGGGCGCCAGCGTTGGCTGCTTTTTTCGGCTCGCTGTGGCAAGCGCAGCCGCCGGCGACGGCGAAAATGTACTGGCCTTTGGCGATCAAATCCTGGTTGTCGGTTTGGCCGCTGGCGGGTCCAGCGAGCAGCCAGAAAACACTCAATAACAGAACCCCGATCATTTTAATCTTCGCTGATGTTTGCATGGTGTTAGCGCTTGGCCTCCCGACGAATTTGTTGATCGACAAATTTTAGCATCGCATAAAACGTTTCGTTGACTGACGCCGCTTGACCATGAGCTGCGAGCCGCTTGATGACGATGCCGTTGAAGGCTTCATATTCGAGCGGCTTGTCGGCTTCGAGATCTTGCAACATCGACGGCTTGAAATCGCCCATGGTTTTAGAAAACGCCAGTGTGTCGTCGCAAAGCTGCGCCGGTAGTTCGATCCCATCAGCGCGCGCCGCTTGGCGCACTTCCGCCATGCAAGCTAACGCCAATTCAGTTAGCGCTGGCGACTCGACGATCTCGCGGGTGTTGGCGCGGGTCAAGCAGCTGATGGCGCAAAACGGCGCGTTCCACAAAAGTTTGCTCCATTGGACTTTGCGAATTCCAGCGCTGACTTCGTTGGGAATTCCGGCGGCGGAAAAAAATTCCGCCAAGGCTTTGGTCTCGTCATTAACTGTGCCGTCCAACTGGCCGAAGATGATGCGCCCGCCAGTCGAGTGCGTGATCATGCCCGGTGCGGAAAGTTGCGCGCCGATATAAACGACTGCGGGCAGGACTTGGGCCGCGCCGTAAAATTTCGCCAGCTTGTCGGGATTGTCGATGCCGTTTTGTAACGAGAGAATTTTCGTTCGATTGGACACCATCGGTGCAATCGCCTGGCCGGCGCTTTCGGTGTCATAGGATTTTACGCAGAAGAGCACCAGGTCGACTTGGCCCACCGAATTCGGTGCGTCGCTGCATTGGGCGTTCTCGACATGCAGATCGCCGTTGACGCTCTGCACCCGCAGGCCGCTGCTTTGCATCGCTTCGAGGTGCCGGCCGCGGGCGATAAAACAAACTTCATGGCCGGCGGCCGCCAGTTTGGCGCCGAAGTAGCCGCCCACCGCTCCACTTCCCATTACCGCAATGCGCATGGATTTATTCCCATCGTGGCGCGAATGTAAACTTGGCCAGGGGCGATGTCAATTTCATTTGCCGGCGCGCCGAGCGGTTTGAGCTTGGCCGGCGATATGTTATTAAACCAGACCATGGAGAAGATTGACGCCCAAAGCGATCATCTGGGATTGGAACGATTCAAACCCGGCGTCGAAGTGACATTCAAAGGCAAGCCGTACAAAATCCAGTGCCGCACGACGCTCGCTTCGGGCGAAGCGGCGGTGGTGTTGCAAGGCGAGCGCGAGCAGTTCGTCATCAGCGCCAACCAGTTTCTCGCCGGCGTCAGTTCCTAATTCGTAAATCTATCTAGGGAGCGATTCAATGGGAAAAGTTCGTTTGACGTTGTCTTGTTGGGATTATGACCGCACTCGGGCGTTGCAAGACGGCCGGGTCGAAGTGGAGGGCGTCGATTTAACTTATCTGCCGTTGCGCGTCGAAGAGACGTTTTGGCGCATGCTGCGCTACGGCGAGTTCGATGTCGCCGAGATGTCCACCGGTTCGTTTCTCATGTCGCGCGATAAGGGCGCGCCGCGCTTCATCGGCATCCCGGTTTTTCCGTCGAAGACTTTTCGCCACTCGTGCATTTATATCAATACCGATTCCGGCATCAAAAAACCGGCGGACATGGCTGGCAAAAGGGTCGGCGTGCCGGAATATCAAATCACCATGGCGACCTGGGCGCGCGGCGTCTTGCAACATGAATACGGCGTGCTGCCGGAAAAAATGAAATGGTTCACCGGCGGCGAAGAATCTCCCGGCCGTCAAGATAAGGTCCAGCACAAACTGCCGTCCAACATTGATATCCAAGCGATCGCCGGCGACAAGACGTTGTCCGGCATGCTCGAACGGGGCGAGATCGACGCGATGATTTCGGCGCATATGCCGTCGCCCTTCGTGCGCCGCCACCCCAAGGTGCAGCGCTTGATTCCCAACTTCCGCGAAGTGGAAGCGGACTATTTCAAACGCACGAAGATTTTTCCGATCATGCACACTATCGTCATTCGCGAAGAGGTTTACGAAGCGCATCCGTGGATCGCCCAGAGCCTGTTCAAAGCCTTCAACGAATCCAAGCGGCTGTGCCAAGAAGCGATGTACGAATTTTCCGCGTTGAAGTACATGATGGCTTGGTCCATCGACGAGATGGAAAAGGAGCGCGAGCTGCTCGGCGCCGATCCCTGGGCGTACGGCTTGGAAGCCAATCGCCATATTCTAGAAACCTTGATTCAGTACACCCACGAGCAAGGCTTGATCAGCAAGAAACTCGAAGTCGATTCCTTGTTTGCCAAGAGCACGCTTGAGGAGTTCAAAATTTAGGCGCGGTTGTTTTGTTAGGCGCAGAACTCGGTCACTACCATGGCGGACGAAAAAGCTTTTGACGAAACCAAGTGGTGGATCGACCACAGACCGGTTAAGGAACGGGAAAAGACCGTCGAACCGGTGCGCGGCATCATCGAAAAATGGGCGGTGGATCTGCTCAAGAATTATAATCAGGATGAGGCGGCGAAAAATCTTGTCGACATCAATCAAAGAATTTTCAAAGGTCTCACCATCGCGCCGGGCCAATGGGGATACTATTCTCTCGAAATCGGCACCTATCCCCCCGACCGGTTAGCTAAAATCAAAAGCAGCTTGCCGCTGCCGGCAGGCAGCCGCGGGATTGTCATCGACGCCGGTTTTTCCGTGCGCATTATTATTACCGCTGAGCCGGTAGGCGAACGCTATGTCGATATTAATTTTCTCGACGCGCCGTCCCTCGATTTCTGGGTGCATAGACAATTGATCGAAGAACGAGTTTTTTCCAACATCGGCGAAGCGCTCAAGCGGATTCGCCAAGACCTACCGAGCTATCTCAGTCCGCCGGTCGATCCGTGATCGTGCTCGTGGCTCGTGCTCGTAAATTCGATCACGATCACGACCATCGATGGTATCCGCGCTTTGTTTTGAAATCTAAGATTTGAGATTTGCCATCCCGCAGGGTTACGCGTGTTTCACTTTTGTCTTGGGCTTTGCCAATTCGCGCACGGCGGGCTCGCGCGGGATCGGTACCAATGAAGTCACTTCCAAGCCATAACCGCGCAGGCCGACCAGATGTTTTTTGTTGTTGGTCAGCAATCGCATTTTGCGCACGCCGATGTCGCGTAGGATCTGCGCGCCGATGCCGTATTCTTTGAAGTCGGCCTGGTAAACGAAAGATCGGTTCATGTCCTTCTGCTGCTTACCCTCGACTCGCGGGTAGGCCATCATGGTTGGGTGGTGCGCCCGCAGCTTTGGCTGCAGATAGAGGATCACGCCTTTGCCGGCTTTGGCGATGATTTCCATTGAGCGCTGGATCACTGTGCCGGTATTGAGCAGCTCGAAGCCGAAGACATCGCCGGGAATATATTTGGTGTGGACGCGCACCAGGATTTCGTCCTTGGCCGAAATCTCACCTTTGATCAAAGCCAGATGTTCGTTGTCGTCGACATGGGTGTTGTAGACGATGGCTTGGAAATCGCCGCCTAC
Organism: Deltaproteobacteria bacterium; assembly: GCA_009692615.1. Classification (NCBI taxonomy): domain Bacteria; kingdom Pseudomonadati; phylum Myxococcota; class Myxococcia; species Deltaproteobacteria bacterium. The sequence continues at coordinate 16,352 of SHYW01000045.1, forward strand.
TCGAGTCGGCAGCGGCGCGGTGGCGGCGCGATAGACCAGCGAATCGTAGTTCAAGCGGTACTGAATCAGGTCGGCGTTGGTGACCACCTTGAGCTTATGCTTTTTGGCAAAGCGCAACAGGTCCGGTTGGCGGGCCATGGTGCCGTCGTCTTTCATGATCTCGCAAATAACGCCCGCCGGTTTGAGCCCAGCGAGCCGCGCCAAATCCACCGAACCTTCGGTTTGGCCGGCGCGCACTAACACGCCGCCGTCGCGCGCCCGCAGGGGAAAGATGTGACCGGGCGTCACCAGGTCCGATGGTTTGGCATCGTCGGCGATGGCGTCGAGAATGGTTTTGGCGCGGTCGGCGGCGGAGATGCCAGTGGTGATGCCGCTGGCTGAGTCGATGGACACCGTAAAGGCGGTGCCGAACGGTGAAGTGTTGTCTGACACCATCATCGATAAGCCGAGATGTCGCACCCGTTCCTCGGTAAGCGGTAGACAGATCAAGCCGCGGCCATGGGTGGCCATGAAATTGATCGCTGCGGGCGTGACCTTTTCTGCCGCCATACAGAGATCGCCTTCGTTCTCGCGGTCTTTGTCATCCATGAGGATGACCATTTTGCCGAGACGATAATCTTCAATAGCTTCTTCGATGGTCGCGATAGGCATGGGCAGTTACTTTACCATCTTGCTGGATACGGTCAACTGGATGAAAAGCCCGCCAGTTGGCGTTTTTTTTTCGTTCGCCGCCGAATTGATTGTAATGATCGGAACGATGCCATAGGTTTAGCGCTACTTTCTCGCTCACAATGCTTTATGAAAGCGATCCTACTTGTCGGCACCGGCGGTTTTCTCGGTTCGGTCCTGCGTTACTTGTGCGCCGCTTGGGTATTTCGGATCTTTGACAAACCTTGGTTCCCGGTTGGTACGTTAGCGGTCAATTTGCTCGGCTGTTTAGTCATCGGTTTGCTCGGCGGTCTGGCTGAGCAGCGCCGTCTGTTCGACCAAGAAGTTCGCTTGTTTGTTTTCGTCGGCATTCTTGGCGGGTTTACGACGTTTTCAGCCTTCGCATACGAAACCTCGATATTGCTGCGCGACACCCGTCCGCTCGCGGCTTGGCTGAACGTCGGCCTGCAAGTTTTCCTCGGCTTGTTCATGGTGTGGCTGGGCGGCTGGCTGTCGCGCCTGGTGCCGACGGCATAGCGATTTTTTTCATTTCTTCCACCGGCTAAGCGGTTGACTCATTAGTTTTTCAATCTTTTCTGGAACCTTGCTCGGCCTTAGACCGTCTAAGGTTTCTAGGGAGGTGCTACGTGAGGAGAAAATTGGGGGGGAAACCGAAATCGAACGATAATCATCAGCGTCAGCCGTTTTGGACCATGGCGGTCAATCCGCCGCGGGCGCCAATGGAAGAGAAGGTCCTGGCGATTTTCCAACCGGATGTGCTGATCGAAAGTCAGTATCAATCAACTCAGACGCGCCAGTTGCCGATGGACCCGGAGCGGGTGCTGATGCTGGCGGTACTACGTGACGCCGTGAGCTGTTTCCAGGATCACGTCATCGCGCGTAACAAACCCAAGCAATCGCTGCACCGTGAAGCCGAGGAGTGGATCTTAGATCGCGACTGTTCGCATTTGTTCTCCTTTGAGAATCTTTGCGAGTCTCTTGGTTACGATCCGGACTACATGCGTGCCGGGTTGTGCCGCTGGAAGGAAGCGGTGTTGGGTCGGCCGGGCATGAAACAACAAATGAATCCTTTAGCCGGTTAGCAACTAAGCAGTTAATCCGCCACGCTATTGGTTTTCTCCGCCAGGTTAGGAACGTTTCGGTCGCCGACTACGTCTAACCTGCGCGGAGGAAAACATGGAAACTCAAACATTTCAGCGAAATCCTAAACGGTCGACCATCGCGGTGGTGAGTGCACTTTCGCTCATCGCCGGTATGGGTATCACCAGCGTCGTTGAGCGACACTATTCGGGCGTGGCGCCGGTCAACGCGGCGAGTTACGCCGCGCCCAGCGCGATGCCGCAAAGTCTCCCCGACTTCGCCAGCTTGGCGAAACGACTCGGCCCATCGGTGGTCAACGTCGCCACCACTCAAGTACGACAAGCGGCCCGATCGGGTCTCCGGTCTGGCGACGACCAGATGGGAGAATTTTTCAGCGCTTTTTCGGCCAGCCGGCGCCGCGCGGACCGCAACGCCAAGGCGGCCAGGGCTCCGGTTTTATCATCGATAACAACGGCACGATCCTGACCAATTATCACGTCGTCGACGGCGCGCAGAAAATCGTCGTCACTTTAGCCGACGGCAAGAACTACGATGCGACAGTGGTCGGCAAAGATCAGAAGAGCGATCTCGCGGTGATCAAGATCGACGCCGGCAGAGAATTACCGGCGGTCGCACTCGGCGACTCGGACCGTTTGGAAGTCGGTGAATGGGTGATGGCGATCGGCAATCCCTTTGGCCTCGATCACACCGTGACATCCGGCATCGTCAGCGCCAAAGGGCGAAACATCGGCTCGGGTCCGTACGATAACTTTATTCAGACCGATGCCTCGATCAATCCCGGCAACTCCGGCGGTCCGCTGATCAACTTGCGCGGTGAGGTGGTCGGCATCAACACGGCGATCTACAGTCAGTCGGGCGGCAACATTGGCATCGGCTTCGCGATCCCGGCCAATTCGGTCAAAGAACTTCTGCCTCAACTGCGCAGCAGCGGCAAAGTGGTGCGCGGTTATCTCGGCACCTCGGTGCAAAAGGTGACGCTGGAAATCGCCGAGTCCTTCGGCATGAAACAAGCCCGCGGCGCCTTGGTGGCGGAAGTTTTGAAAGGGAGTCCAGCCGAGCGCGCGGCGGTCAAAGCTGGCGATATCATCGTCGAGTTCGACCGCAAAGAAATCAAAGACTCGTCCGACCTGCCGATTCAAGTTGCCCGGGTGGCGCCCGGCACGACGGTGCAAGTGCGCGTGCTGCGCGATGGCAAAGAAATAAGTTTGCCGCTGACCGTGGGCGAGATGAAGGACAATGAAGTTGTCACGTCGGTTCAAGAAGGGGGTCTCGGTCTAACCGTCCAGCCGCTCACGCCGCAACTAGCCGAGAATCTCGGCTTGGAACGGGCCGAAGGTTTGGTCATCACCGCGGTGAAGCCCGGCAGCGCCGCCGAAGAGGCAGGACTCAAAACCGGCGACGTGATCAGCGAAATTAATCGTCAACCGATTAAATCCTTGGCCGATTACAACCGCGAGCTGGCGCGCAACGATAAGGCGAAATCACTGCTGTTGTTGGTCCGGCGCGGCGAGAGCAGTCTGTTTCTCGCTCTTAAGCGCTAATATTTCCGACCGGCGAATTACTAACGCGCAGCTTCCTCTTCTAGGGGGCTGCGCGTTTTTTTTCCGGAAGCGAGTCTGCTGGGTGATTCAGGTCCGATCTCCCGAACGATTGAGTGGCCTCGCAGAATCGTCTAATATCCGCCCTTGCTTAAGGTTCTAAAAATTTGAGGAGCGGTTCATGACGATGGGTCCATGCCAGCGAGTGCTAACAACCAGGAAAAAAGTATTTTGCGCGGCGTTCATGCGCATATTAATTTTCGCCAGCTTGTTATTGGGCGGGAGCCAAATCGCCGAGGCCAATCCTTACCTCGCACGATCTGGCGAGCGGCCGGTGCCTCTGCGCATCGCCACCTGCGCCGTGTCCGGCGGTTTTGCGCATCTCTACACCGCGCTAGAAAATAATCTTTTCGACAAGTACGGTTTCAAGATCGAGCATGTGTTTATCCGCGGCAGCACCTCGGCGCTGGCGGCATTGTACGCCGATGAGATTCAGTTTCTGTACTGCGCCGCCGATGCTACTTTGCCGGCGCTGGCGGCTGGATTGGATGTTAAATTAGTCGCCGCGCCATTGGTCAAACTGCCCTACGTGTTGGTCACGCGTAAAGAGATTCGCCGCGTCGAGGATCTCAAAGGCAAAGCCTTGGGCGTCGCCCGCGCCGGCGATTTGAGCGACCGGCTGTCGCGCGCGATGGTCAAGAAATTCAATATCGAGGATGTCGCCATGCGGCCCATCGGCGGCAGTCAGAGCGAGCGTTATCAGGCGATGGTCGCCAATCAGGTTCAAGGCGTGGTGATCACGCCGCCCCTCGACGTGCGCGCTAAGAACGACGGCTATAATATTACCTACCGGCTGATCGACATGGATATTCCGTTTATCTATAGCTCGCTGCACGCGAGCGGCCGGGCGCTGCGCAATCGGCCGGAAATGATCCAACGTATGGTTGCCGCCTTCGCCGAAGCGATCAGCTTCGTCGATCGAAATCCAGTGAAGGCCAAGGCGGCCATCGCCAAGATCATGCGCATCAAGGACGAAGAAGCGCTGCAGGTTTCATACAACGTTTACACCAAGGACATCGTCGACCGGCGCATGATCGTGCCGGGGACCGCCGTGGCCGACACCATCGAGCTGTTGCGTGCGTCCGGCTCGCCGGTCAAACGCAAGGCGGAAGAACTTTATGATAATAGCTTCGTCAATCATTTGGAGAAGAGTGGGTTTCAGAAAGAGCTTTGGGGTGAAAGGAAGTGAGCCCTGAAGCCGTCAGAATTCAGTAGTCAGAAGCCGGGCGATCCACTTTTGGTTTTATCTCGTCGCCGCGCGGCGCAAATCACGCTTGGGCTTGGTCTCGCGGCTTTTTTCGTCAACGTCGCCGCGCGCGGACATCCTTAGTTGACCAAGCCGGGCGGAGCGCCGCGCTGCTTGTCTTAATTTTTTGCTTTTGTTAGTCCTGCTGTTTCTATCTCACCATCTGAAAGGCGCGCAAAATGAAGACTCTCATCCAAGGCGGCTGGGTCGTCGGCTTTGACGGCAACCAACATGAAGTGATCAAGGACGGCGTCGTAGTTTACGACGGCAACCGCGTCGAGTTCGTCGGCAAGGAATATGCGCCGCCGGTGGACAATAAGATCGACGCCAAGGGCTGTCTGGTGTCGCCGGGTTTTATCGACACGCACTTTCACTCCGGCATCAATGCCAGCGATTACATCCTCAACGATTCCACCAAGACCGATTTCTTCGCGTCGAATTATCTTGCCCACGGTGGACCGACCCGCGAGGGCGCCCATGCGGCGCATTTGAAAGACGTCGACATCGGCCAGCGCTTCTCGCTGATTCACGTGCTGAAGAGCGGCGTGACCACGACCTTCGACATCGGCGGCGCCGGCGGCGAACCGGAGCGCTACGTCGATATGATAGATCAGGTCGGCATTCGCTGCGCCGCTGGACCGAGCTACAAGAACGTTTCGTTCTTCCACGACCGCGAAGGGAGATTGGAATACGACTGGAACGACGAGCGCGGCAGCAAAGGATTAACGAGCGCGGTCGACTTCGCGAAAAAATTCAACGGCGCGTGCGGCGGGCGTATGAGTGCGCTGCTTTATCCCGGCCACGTTGACTCCTGCACGCCTGCCTTGCTGAAGGAAACCACCCTGGCGGCGAGGGATGTCGGCGTGCGCGTGCAAATCCACGCGACCATCAATCTGTTCGAATTCCACACCGTAATGCAGCGCGAACGCTGCACGCCCATTGAGCTGCTCAAAAAAATCGGCTTTCTCAATCCGGAAGTTTCGCTGTCGCACTGCATTTTCGTCAGCGGCCACAGCTGGCTCAGCTATCCCTACGGCGACGATATAAAAATTATCGCTGACTCCGGCGCGTCGGTCGCTTACAGCCCGCTGAAATATTTAAAGCTCGGCATCCTGATGGAATCCTTCGACCGCTATCGCCAAGCCGGCATCAACATGGGCATCGGCACCGACACGTTTCCCAAGGACATTCTCTCCGACATGCGCTATGCCGCCATCGCCTCACGCATCGCCGACAAAAGTTTTCTCGCCGGCCATCCGCGCGACGTTTTCAATTCGATCACGCTCGGCGGCGCGAAGATGCTCGGCCGCGACGACTTGGGCAGATTACAAAAAGGCGCCAAGGCCGACATCACCATTGTCAATCTGCGCGACATCGCCTTCGGCGCTGTGCGAGATCCGATTCGATCCTTAATGGAAACCGCCGTCAGCCGCGACGTGCGCACGGTGATCGTCGATGGCGAGACGCTGGTGGACAACGGCAAATATCTGCGCATCAACGAAGAGGAGTTGTTGGAAAAAGTCCAGGCCAAAGGCGAGCAAGTTTGGGACAGCGTCGCCAAGTGGCACTGGACGGGAAAAGCGATCGACGAAGTCGTGCCGCCGAGTTTTCGGATGAAGTGAAGGAACCCGACATCGAAAGATTACGCTCCATACCCCGCTGCACAAGCACGTACCATGCTTGTTGACCCAAATTGGACATTAAATGCCGAGAACCTTAGTGTCGCTTTGAAAGCGGCTACTTCTCTGTTCGATCGCCGATGGATTGCTAATCAGAGAGGTAAACGACCAAACTATCACTTAACCCAAGGAGCAGCAGGAGTAGACGCGACTTGGGGTCAGATTGATGACTTTATAAAACATAGTGCAGCTGGAAAGACAATGCATCCTCTTGCTGAGTCGATTTTTGCGTCCGAATCAGCTTTGGCGGAATTCTCAAAAACTGGAGTTTGGTTCGAAGATCGTGTTTTCTATCAGGTTATATCTTTAGCGCACGTTGCTTCCTTCAGTTCGCTCATACCAGGTGCAGCGCCTCGTCTTGCGAAGTTGATTGGAACGGAGTGGAGAAGCGCGCTCTATGAACTCTTAGTTGCCTGTTCGTACCGATCCGAAACGCTCACTGAGTTCATAAAGGAAACTAATTCCCCGACACCTGACATACGATTGATGACCAATCCAAACCTCTTCGTCGAGTGTAAAGGTCGACAGAAGTATGAAGAAATAATAGAAGGATTTATCCGTACCTGGAGACGTGAGTCATTGGCTCGTATCGACCAAGTTTTAAGAAAATACCACGGGAGCTTTCTCGTCAGAATTACGCTACTTTCACCTCAGGACGCCACTGTTTACCAAAAAGAAATTCCTGAAGCAATTTCTACAATGATTGAGAGTGGTTTGAGGGAGCACGACGCCACAAATCGTTACTCTATCGCAATCGAACCATGGGCGGAACAGATAATTCTATTTCCGCGTCCTGTTACGCATAAAGAAGTTTTCGACTTTTTACCGTTCGATGAGTGGGATGAGTGGCATTACATCCTCCCCTACGGTCACTTAAAACCATTGGCTAGCGATACTCGAATGTTCGAAGGAATTAGACAATGGCGTCTCATTTGTGTACGTGCCGATTACTTAAAGGATAATCGAGTATCGCTCCTAGCCACCCTAAAGGATTTATGTAAACGGCAATTTCGAGAATACCAGCCGGGTATTGTGCATATGGCAACTAACAGCGTTCAATTCGGTTTGGGGCGTTTCCGCCGGCCGGAAACTATCGTGGAGATTCTGAAATCTGATTTTGAGGTCATGTTCAGAAATTACGACAGAATCTGGAAAATTATTATCGATGTTACTTGTGGTAATGAGTGGAAAGGATTTACCGAAGTGCTTCGAGTTCAGGCTACTCGGAAATCAACTGACTCACCAGCTGGTTATGTAGAGCCCAAACGAATCTTTTTAGTGTAGATAACCGAGCCAGCTCCGGTCTCCGTTCGTTATGTTGTCTCGCAATTCGCTAAGTCAAGTTTTCGAGTTTTTTAGTTAATGCACGGATCTCCTCAAACCCTTTCTGCCAAAACTCCGCTTTGTGAATATTGACACCTAATGTTTCGAGCAGGGCGTCGGGTGACGCCGAGCCGCCGGCTTCGAGCAGCGCGAGATATTTCGGCACGAAGCTTTGGCCTTGATCTTTGTACATGCGATAGAGCGCCAGGACCAAGAGCTGGCCGAAGACGTAGCTGTAACAGTAAAAACGCGAGTGGATGAAGTGGGGAATGTAGGACCAGCCCCAGCGATAGCCGTCCGGCATGTCGACAGCGTCACCGTAATATTTTCCATTCGCCTCGATCCAGAGTTGGCCCACCGCGTCGGGCGTCAGGCGTTTTTCTTTTCTGGCGGCGAAGGCTAGCTCTTCGAAGCGGGTCAGCACGTTTTGGCGAAACACCGTGGCGAAAATATCTTCGAGCTTGCCGGCGATGAGCGATATCTGCACCTGAGGATCGCTTTGCTGTGAGAGCAGGTGATCGAAGACCAGCATCTCGGCGAACACCGAGGCGGTTTCGGCGGTGGTGAGCGGCGTGTCGTAGTTGAAATAGTTTTGCTTGCGGCTGAGACAGCCATGCATGCCGTGGCCGAGCTCGTGGGCGACGGTCATCACATCGCGCAGGTTGTCGTCGTAGTTGCAGAGAATGTACGGATGCAGTTGCGGCGATGGCGAGGCGCAAAAGGCGCCGCCGCGTTTGCCCTTGCGGATTTCCGCGTCGATCCAATTTTTCGCGAAGAATTCTGACGCCAGTTGGCGAAAGCTCGGATCGAAGGCTTCAAATGCGTCAAGGATCGTTTGCTTGGCTCGATCGTAGGCGAAGGGTCTGACCTCTTTCCCGACCGGCGCGTATTGGTCGTAGAGCGCGAGCTTTGGCAGTTGCAGCAGCTTTGCTTTCAACCGGAAATAATCTTGCGCCAAGTCGTAGTTCGCTTCCGATACCGCCATCATGGTCTTCACCGCGGCACCGTCGATCTCGTTGGACAGATGGCGCGGCGCCATGGGATCGCGATAATCGCGCAAACGGTCAGTGGTCAAATGGTCTTGAATCAGATTGTCGTAGATAAACGTCAGTACTTGCCCGTGCGGCGCCAATCCTGAGTAAACCGTCTCCATGGCGCGCTGGCGCAGCGCGCGGTCGGGGTCGTGCAGCAGCGAAAGCATTTGACTGAGGTTCAATTCTTCGCTTGTACCGTCGCGCTCGAGCTTGAAAGTTAACGACGAAGTGATTTCGGAAAATAGCCGGCCAAAGGCGTTGCGCCCGGTGTTGTCCTTTTCGTTGATGAGCTTTTCTTCCAATTCCGAGAGCGTGTGCGGACGATAGCGGCGCAGGCTGGTTAGATAGTGTTCGAAGGGTTTGAGCTGCGCTTGGCTCATTAGCTTGTTAGCGATCTCATCTTCGACTTTGAGCCAGGCGAGTTCGAAAAACAGCAAGAGATTTCTGATCTCGGTGCTGCGTTGTTCGACCCGCTGCTCCAAGTCTTGATACTCAGGTTTGGCCGTGTCGGCGGCGTAGAGCAGGCCGGCGTAGCTGCCGACTCGGCCGAGGGCTTCGTAAATTTTTTCCAGACTTTGCAGCGCGCGCAGGAGAGTTTCGCCGCTCAAACTTTTCGATGCGTTCATTGCCTGGCGAAATTGTTCGGCGAAAGCTTCGGCGTTACTCCGGCACTGGTTGAGCGTGGTCTCGATGCGCGGGTCGTCATGGGACGCGAACAGGTCGCTTAGGTCCCAGCGGATTCCTTGGGCACTGTGATTTTCCATGTCTCTTCGTGTAGTTGGTTTTTCGCCGAAAGCCAAGTTGCGGCAGCGGATGGCAGTGTATATGATGGCGAAAATTTTTCTCAACAAACATGGAGGCGTAGTTTTTTATGGCCGAATTAACCGAACTCAAAAAAGTGCTGGCGATGTCGTCGCGCATGCTATTCAACTCCGGACTGGTCGATTACAGCGGACATATCAGCGTGCGCATTCCCGGTTCCGATCACCTGCTGATTTTGCCCCATCCGGTCAGCCGCGCGATCGTCAAACCGGACGACATGGTGGTGACCGATTTCGACGGCAAAGTGATCGAGGGCAAGTACAAAGCGCCGTCGGAAGTCTACATGCACGCGCGCGCCTACAAAGCCCGTAGCGACGTGCAAAGCGTAGCCCATCTGCACAATCACATGGTGGCGACCTTGAGCATGGTCAACAAACCATTTTATCCCGCCTCGTCCAATCCCGGCGCGTTTTTCGGTCCCGGTCCGTTGCCGCTCTACATGGATCCCGCGCTGATCCACACGATTGAACAGGGCGATGCGGTGGCCAAGACCTTGGGCAAAGGCGATGCCGTCATGCTGCGCGGCCATGGCTCCATGGTCGTGGCGCAGTCGATCGAATGGGTGTTCGCCGCCTGCGTCGATTTGGAAGAAGCCGCGTCGCGTTTCTACAAAGCGTCGCTGCTCGGCGCCGTGATGGTTTACAACGAAGACGAAACCCAACGCGTCATGAAAGGCCGACGCAAGGATTCCGTGGTGCAAAAGGTTTGGGATCACAATGTCGCCAAGACCAAGCTCGCGGGATTGATGGACGGGATTTAATATTTGAAATGAACTACCCCGCCGCAAGCAGCGGGGTAGTTCATTAGAAAAATCTAACGTAATGGGTTTTGTGCTGGAGTTACTTTTCAAGGTCGTGTTCAGAGTTATCTTTTGCTGGACGGGCGAAATTATCTTGTTTATCCTGACCCTGGGCAAGCATAAGCCACGCTGGGATCTTCACACTCAGGAGTCACCGATCCGATTTATATTTTTTTACAATTTTAGCATTTGGATTGGTATGATTTTTTCGTTTGCCATTCTCGTCTTGATCATCAAGCTCGTCATCTGGAAGTGATTAGCGGGGGGCACAGAGTTTGGGCGCAGTTCCGGCCGCTAGCTTTGCCAAAGTTTGAAAGAAGCTAGCGGCACGGACTGGCTCTATTCGTTCACCAACGTCTGCGAGTTGTTAGGTTTCGATCCGCGTTACGTGCGCGAATCGCTGCTCAAGCGGGAAAACCGTTACATCGAACCGGCGCGCACTCGAGTGCCATCACTTGCCGCCATGGCGGCGCAGCAATAAGTTTATTTTTTGCGTTCCTTGAGCGGCCGTAGTTCGTCTTTGATCAGCTGGCCGCGGGGACTATTTTCGCCGGCGATCTTGATCGCCCGTTCAAAATCAGCGATCGCCTGCTCTTCTTCGTCTTGTAGCAACAGCGCGCGGCCATGATAGTAATAGCCGTCGGCGAGCCGACCGAGTTTGCTGTAGACTGTCGCTAGCCGACTGACCGGTCGGTCCCAAACCGGTGCGAGATTGCGAGCGTTCAAATAGGCGCCCGCAGCGCTCGCCAAATCGCCGGACTTTTCTAACATCTCACCGAGATAAAAGTAGGTTAACGGTTCATTCGGCTCTAGCGCCAAGGCGCGATCGAACGCCACCCGCGCGGCGGCGAATTCTTCGCTTTGACTGAGCAGCGATCCGAAATCGCGCTGTAGACTAGGATTGTCCGGTTGCAGCAGGCGGGCTTTTTCGTAGTTGCGTTTGGCTGCGGCGAGATCGCCGGTCTGTTGTTGGGCGAAGGCGAGCAGATGGAGTGATTCGGGGTTCGCCGGATTCTGCTGCGCGAGCTTTTCATATTCGCTGATAGTGGCGTCGCGCAGTGGCTTCGCCAAGCGGATCAGCAGCTGGACTTTTTTCAGCGCCACCGGATCGTCGGGCCGCGCTTGGGTCACGCCCAAGGATTTCACCACCAGTTCGGCATTGGCGATGCGCTCCTGGGTGATCGGATGGCTCAAGATATACGCCGGCACGTCGATGGGATTGAGTGCGCGTTGTTGATCGAGAGTTTTTAAAAATCCCAGCGTGCCCTTGGGATCGTAGCCCGCCGCGGACATGTAGCGGGTGCCGAGAGTGTCCGATTCCAATTCCAACTGCCGGCTGTAGGCGGCTTGGCGTGTCGCCGACACCGCTTGGCCGACCACGCCCGCGGCCGCGGCGCCGCTGCCGCTGCGCGCCAACAGAGCCATGCTTAATAGACTTAAAATCGATATGGCATCCGGTCCCGAGGAGCGCGCCATGTGATGTCCTTTAGCGTGGACGATTTCATGGCCGAGCACGCCGGCTAATTCGTCGGTGCTCTTGGCCCTTTCAATCAATCCGGTGAACATATAAATCGAACCGCCGGGTACCGAAAATGCGTTGAGCTGCGATTCCTCGACGACGAAGAAGCGGTAATCAAAGGACAGCGGCCCGGTGGCGGCGAGGATGCGCCGGCCGATGCGGTCGATGTAACGCTCGACTTCCGAATGATTGGTGAATTTGAATGCCTTTTTAGCCTCGCGGCGAAACTCGCGGCTGATTCGGGTCTCTTCATCTTCGGCGGGCGGGCTGAACGATGGCAGGCTCGGTAGCGTGATCGATCTGCAGGCGCTGATCGCCAAGAGAATCGCTAACATCCAGGCACAATGAAATTTCCGGTTGTGGTTCAGTTTGTTTTTAACATCGCATCTCACTGTAGGGGCCGACCTGCGTGTCGGCCCTCCGAACGGGCGGACACATAGGTCCGCCCCTACATATTTAGGCGAAACTGAACCACTACCAAATTTCCGCTGCCGCGTGGGGAGACTGTATGCCCCTATCATCCTGAGGCGATCGCCGAAGGATCTCGACTTCGTCAGCGGTAGCGAAGGCGAGATTCTTCGCTGTCGCTCAGAATGATAGCTTTCCGAGTTTTGCGTTGGTGGCACGGTGTCAGCGGCGGGACGATTCATCAATGGAGTATAGAGAGTCGCTATGGGCCAATCAATACGGATGAATTCCATCCGGCGAGCGGTTGACGACCGCGCTGCGAGTGCCTATCCTCGCCAGCAGTGAAAACCCCAAGGAGTATCCGATGTCGATAAAATTCGAAGTACCGGCCGAGAAACTGACTTGGCGTTGCGATCTATCGTTTTTACCGTTCACCTGCACGGCGGAGATGACGCCGCTGGAAGATTTTATCGGTCAAGACCGGGCCATGCGCGCCATCGAGTTCGGCCTCGGCGTCAACAAGCCGGGCTTCAACATTTTCGTCACCGGTCTCACCGGCACCGGCAAAAACAGCATCATCAAGGCGTTCCTAAAAAAAATCACCAGCGCCCAGGGCGCGCCGCCGGCCGATGCGCCGACGCCGGAGGATTGGTGCTACGTTTACAATTTTAACGACGCCGACCGGCCCCAAGCGCTGAAGATCCGCCGCAGTTGGGGCAAGATGCTCAAGGCCGATATGGAGCAGCTGATTCAAAATCTCCAGCGCGAAGCGAAAAAAATGTTCGAGAGCGACGACTATGCGCATCAGCGCCAGTCGACGATCGAGCAGATTCAAAAACGCCAGCAGGAGATGATGGAAGGGTTGATGGAGGAAGCGAACCAAAGCGGTTTTGCTTTGCGCATGACGCCCTCGGGCATCGTGCTGTTGCCGACCAAGGACGGCAAGCCGATGCAGGAGGAAGAATATCTAGTGCTGTCCAACCTAGAAAAACGCCAATTGGAAGAAAAGCGTGGCGAGATCGAAAAGAAAGTCGAGCACACGCTGCGCGAAGGTAAAAAAATGGAGCGCGAGATCGCCGAGAAACTCGACGCGGCGGAAACCCAAGCGGCGGATTATCTGGTGCGCCTGCCGCTCGCCGAGCTGAAAGATAAATATCAGGACTATCCCAAGGTGGTGGGCTATCTCGACGGCGTGCGCGATCACATCATCAAGAACCTGCAACGTTTCAGGGGCGGCGATGGGCCGGCGCCGACGGCGATGACTCCGATGCAGTTGGCTGAGGCCCCTGGCGATCCGTTTTTGCCTTATCGGGTCAACGTGTTTGTCGACAATAGCGACACTCTTGGGCGGCCGATCGTCGTCGAGACCAATCCGACCTATCATAATCTGTTCGGCGTCATCGAAAAGAAATCGATCATGGGCGGCTACGTCACCGACTTTACTTTGGTCAAAGCCGGTTCCATCAGCCGCGCCAACGGCGGCTATTTAGTTCTCTACGACCGCGAAGTGCTGGCCAACGCGGGCGTCTGGGAAGCGTTGCAACGGGTGATCAAAAATCGTGAGCTGCGCATCGAGGAACCGAGCGCGTTTTTCGGCTTCGTGCCGCCCCAAGGACTGCGCCCCGAAGCGATCCCCACCGATACCAAGGTGATCATGATCGGCGATCCGTCGCTCTACCGGACGTTGGCTTCCGCCGATCCCGATTTCCGCGAGACCTTCAAAGTCAAAGCCGATTTCAATTTCGAGATCGACCGCTCTCAAGAAAACATCACGGCGTTCGCCTGTTTCATCGCCGACTATTGCAATCGCGAAGGCATGCGCCACTTCGATGCCGATGGCGTGGCCCGGGTGATCGAACAGTGCGCCCGCCAGGTCGAAGACCAGAATAAACTTTCGACCCGCTTCAGCGATATGGTCGATTTGTTGATCGAGTCCGACTATTGGGCCGAAAAAGAGCGCGCCGAGTTGGTGTCGGGAAAACATGTCGAGCGCGCCATCGTGGAGAAAATTTTTCGCTTGAACTTGATCGAGAAGCGGCTCCAAGAAATGATCGCCGATGGGACCATCTTAGTCGACGTCGACGGCGCCGTGGTCGGGCAGGTGAACGGTTTAGCCGTCTATCAAATGGGCGACTTCAGTTTCGGCAAACCGTCGCGCATCACCGCGAAAACTTTCATGGGGCGCGGCGGTATTCTGAATATAGAGCGCGAATCCAAGATGAGCGGCAAGAGCCACGACAAAGGCGTGATGATTCTCGGCGGTTACTTGGGCGGCAAATTCGCCCAGCAACATCCGCTGTCGCTGTCGAGCAGCGTCTGCTTCGAACAATCCTACGACGGCGTCGACGGCGACAGCGCGTCGTCGACCGAACTGTATGCGATTCTCTCGAGCCTTGCCGAACTTCCGATCAAGCAAGGCATCGCGGTGACCGGCTCGGTCAATCAGAACGGCGAAGTGCAAGCCATCGGCGGCGTCAATTTCAAAATCGAAGGCCACTTCGATGTCTGCCGCGTCAAAGGTTTTGCCGCCGGCCAAGGCGTGATGATTCCCAAGGCCAACCTGCGTAACCTCATGCTGCGCGCCGATATCGTCGACGCGGTGAAGGGCGGCAGGTTTCACATTTATGCTGTCAGTACGATTGACGAAGGCATCGAAGTGTTGACCGGCGTGAGTGCCGGAACACGCAACGCCGACGGCAGTTTTTCAGAAGGCTCGAGCAATGACCGGGTGCAGAAAAAATTGCAGCTATTTGCCGAGCAGCAAAAACAAATGTCGGCGAGCGCGGAGCAGAAAAACGGCAAAGAGTGAATTTAGCTTTCGCTGGTCATGGCGGCGATGTGACTGGTCGTTCCCGGTTTCTAATTTCCCCCTTTGGAAAAGGGGGATCAAAGGGGGATTTGGTTGTGGGGTAGGGTGGTCGTGTTTCGAGCAGTAGCTAACCTATTAATTAATCGCGCCGTGCGAGCCTGAGGAAAATCTCCCCTAGCCCCTCTTTTTCAAAGAGGGGGACCGGAAAATACTCTGAGCTTATTTGCAATTTCTTTCCAACTAACCGCTTCAACCTTCGCTGGCTTTGGCCGATTCGGGTTTGGTGCCGAGCGGCACCGATAGTTGTATCGTTCGGCCTTTGCGAATGATCGTCAAACGCACGACTCGGCCCGCTTCGAATCCGCCGACCATGCGCCGCACATCGCGCGGGCTGTCGACATTGTTGTCGTTGACCGCCAAGATTACGTCTTGTTTTTGAATGCCGCCGCGCGCCGCGGGTTGTCCCGGCAACACGGAGCGGATGACCACGCCTTTGACCGGATGAAGGCCCAACGCCTTGGCTTGTTCTAGAGAAATGTCCGACAGCTGCACGCCCAACCAACCCCAGGCGAATTTTTCGCCGTTGACCAAACGCGGCAAAACTTTTTTAATCACGTTGACCGGCGTGGCGAAACCCATGTTCCCGCGCTCGGAGGCCATCGTGATCATGCCGACGACATGGCCTTGGCGATTGAGCAGCGGGCCGCCGCTGCCGCCGGCGTAGGCCCCGGCATCGGTTTGAATATAGTCGAAGCTCGCCGAGTCGGCGAAGCTCCGGCCGGCGCGGCTGATGATGCCCATGCTCATGGAACTTTCCCGGCTGAAGGGATAACCGAAAACCAGCGCCAGATCGCCGACACGAACGGTCTCGGAATCGGCGAAGGAAAGGATCGGCATCGGTTTGGCGACGGAAACTTTTAGAATCGCCAGATCGATCTGGCTGTCGGCGGCGATGACCTCGGCGGCCAGGCGATCGCCGTTGGCGAGCCGCACTTCGATCTCTTTGGCTTTGTCGACGACATGCTGGGCGGTTAAAAGATATCCTTGGGGATCGATGAAGAAACCCGAACCGAGGCTGTTCTGCGGTTCGCTTTGAGCGCCTTTGCCGTCCTGACCGGTGACGCGGATCTGCACGATGGCCGGCCGCGCGTTGTCGGCGAGCTGGACCATGGCGCGGTTGAGCCGGTCGAGTTCAGTTTCGCTGGTTGACGGTTGGGCTTCGCGCCAGAGCGGCGCCGATATTTTCGCCGCGTGTTCTTGCGCCGCTAAAGCACCCGGCGCTAGACACAATGCGACCGCAATCAATCTTCCGACGATGTTCACGGCGATCCCTCCGCATTGTAAATTCGACCTTGGTGTATCGAAAACCCTGGGCAAGAACAAGTGGCACCCATTGGTGTTGCATTTGAGGTCGAGAGTTATGTTAGTCTGGCGTCATGAGTGGACTGGAGAACAAGATCGTTCTGATCACCGGCGGCAGCGGCGGCATCGGCTCTTCGCTTGCGAAAGAATTCGCCCGCCAGCGCTGCCGGGTTGCGATCGCCGCGCGCCGGCAGGAAAGTTTATCGGCCTGCGCTGAAGAACTTTCCCGCGCTGGCGGCGAAGTTCTCGCCATCGCCTGCGACGTGACCGACAGGCAACAGGTGAAACAGCTTGGCGCTGAGATTACCGCGCGCTGGGGCGCGGTGCAGATTCTGATCAACAACGCCGGCATCGCCCGGGCCGCGAGCTTCACCGAGATGGCGGACGCGTTGTGGGACGAGATTCTCGCGACCAATCTCACCGGCACTTACAATTGCTGCAAAGTTTTCTTGCCCGAAATGGCGCGCGCCAAGTGGGGGCGGATCATCAACATCGGTTCGACCACGGCCAAGGTCGGCTATCGCCACGTGACGGCTTACACGGCATCGAAGCATGGTCTGTTGGGGTTGACCCGTTCGCTGGCGTTGGAAACCGCGCGCCAGGGAGTGACCGTCAACATGATCTGCCCCGGCTACGTCGATGACGAGCGCACTCGTGAAAACGCTCAGGTCATGGCGCAGAAGGCGGGCAAGAGCGTGACGGAAATTCTCCAGCTGTTTGCCGACAGCGCTCCGCAGAACCGGCTGATCGAGCCAGAAGAAGTCGCGTCGTTGGCGCTGTTGATGGCGTCGGAGAAACTCGGCGGTATGACCGGGCAGGCGATCAACGTCGACGGCGGTGCGGTGATGGCGTGAGCGTCTCGGGTTTCGAGTTTACCAGGCTGCTGAAAAAAGGTACTCATGCTTCGAGAGCCTCAGCATGAACGGATTCTAAGCTTCATTTCAAGACCACATCCGTTCGTCCTGACCCCTCGACAGGCTCGGGACTAAAGGCTGTCGAGGAGGCCTGCCCTGAGGCCCCTCGAAGGGTCGAAGGACTCCGAGGAGTTTTTCAGCAGGTTGCTAGGGTTTCAGGTTCGCGAGAAATTAAATCGTCAGCCGCTTTCAATTTGGTGAACTCATGTTGCCTTTCTTAACTCAAGATCATTCCGCGCTCCAAGCCCAAGTCAGGCTGTGGGCGGAAAAGAATTTGTTCGCCGGCCACGAGAGCGAAGCTGATCTTGATCAGCGCGCGAGAGATTTGATCAAGCAGTTCGCAACAGCAGGTTTTTTGCAGCACGCAGTGCCAAAAAAGTTCGGCGGTTCGCGGGAAAAAGTCGCGGCGCGCGATCTCTGCATTCTGCGCGAAGAGCTGGCGCGCGGCGACGCGCTCGCCGATACCATGTTCGCGCTGCAAGGGCTGGGCAGTTTTCCGATTACGCTGGCGGGCAGTGCGGCCCAAAAACAAAACTATTTGCCGCGAGTTGCCAGCGGCGACGCGATTGCTGCTTTTGCGATCACCGAACCGGAAGTGGGTTCGGATGTCGCTTCGCTACAGACGAAGGCGGTGCGCCGTGGGGAAGAATTCGTTTTGAACGGTACCAAGCGATTTATTTCCAATGCCGGCATCGCGGATTTCTACGTTGTCTTTGCATCGACGGCGCCGGAGAAAAAAGCCAAGGGCTTGAGCGCTTTCATCGTCGACGAGAGCACGCCCGGTTTGGCCGTGACGGAAAAAACTAAACTGCTTTCGCCGCACCCGATCGGCGTTCTCGAATTCACCGACTGCATGGTGCCCGAATCCGCTTTACTCGGCGCCGAGGGCGAAGGTTTGAAGATCGCTTTGGAGACGCTTGATCTTTTACGTTGCAGCGTCGGGGCGGCTGCCGTGGGATTTGCCCAGCGGGCTTTGGAAGAAGCGATTCGCTACAGTAAGGCGCGGCGGCAGTTTGGCCGGGCGATCGCTGAGTTCCAGGGGATTGAATTCAAGCTCGCCGAGATGGCGACTGAGTTAGAAGCAGCGCGGCTGTTGGTTTACCAAGCAGCCTGGGCGCATGACTGCGGCAACGCCGATGCCAAACAGAAATCGTCGATGGCGAAATTCTACGCCACCGAAGCGGCGCAGCGCATCGTCGATCAAGGTTTGCAAATTCACGGCGGCGTGGGATTGATCGCCGGCAGCATCATGGAGCGACTCTACCGCGACGTGCGCGCGCTGCGGATTTACGAAGGCACGTCGGAGATTCAAAAACTGGTGATTGCGCGGGCGTTGCTAAAATAGGCTCAGCCGAAGGCTGATCAATCCTCTGACAGAGGTCGGAAGTCAAAGGTCAGAGATCAGGTGTCAGCAAAAGCCAGGAGAAAAAAATCATGCACAAAAAAATCACTCGGCGAGCTTTTTGCTCGATGCTCTTGGCTCTGCCCGTTGCAGCTCGGGCGCAGCAGCCGGCGGGAATACCCCGGATAGGAATACTGATCGCGGGCTCCGCGTCCTCCTATTTGCTCCGGGTCGAAGCATTGCGCCAACGGCTGCGCGAGCTCGGGTATGTCGAAGGGAAAAACATTTTCATTGAGTACCGATATGCGGAAGGGAAACTCGAACGGCTGCCTGACCTTGCAGCCGAGCTGGTCCGTCTCAAAGTTGACGTTATCGTCACCACCGGCTCGAATACTTTAGCTGCTAAGAAGGCGAGCGCAACAATTCCCATCGTATTTGCCGTTGCGGGCGATCCAGTAGGAAGTGGGCTCGTTTCCAGCCTGGCGCGCCCGGGCGGGAATATCACCGGACTTAGCCTCATGGCGCCGGATCTAGATGGCAAACGATTAGAACTGCTCAAGGAAGCCTTCCCTAAGGTTGCCCGGGTGACCTTCCTCTGGGTGCCCGTTGATTCGAGGGGAAACTTGGCCCTCACAGAGATGGAGGCTGCGGCCAAGGCGTTGGGAGTCAAACTTCAATCGCTTGAGGTGCGAAGCCTTGACGATTTTGACATCGCATTCGCACGAGCGAAAAGGGAAGGCGCCCAAGCGCTCATTGCGACCGCAAGCCCACTAATCAATACTCAGCAACGTCAAGTGTTGGACTTCGCGGCAAAGAACCGGTTGCCGGCGATGTACGAAACGAGTGAGTTTGTTGAGGCCGGCGGCTTGATGAGCTACGCGCCGAACTTTGCGGATATGTGGCGGCGCGCCGCTGACTTTGTGGACAAGATCTTGAAAGGCACAAAACCCGCCGAGATTCCGGTCGAGCAGCCGATGAGGTTCGAGTTCATCATCAATCTGATAGCGGCCAAGCGGATCGGATTAACGATTCCGCCGAATGTGTTGGTGCGGGCGGATAGAGTTATTAGGTGAGACGAGATCCTTCGCGTTCGCTCAGAGCCTGCCCTGAGTTTATCGAAGGGACAAGTTTTGGATTGGGGAAACCCAACAGATAAATCACTCCGGGCTACCAAGATGCCCTTTCAGGAAGCCTGTTTTACAGAGGAAATACTAACCCCAGGCTTCATTGAATCCAGCCTTGGGATGAAATACACTTTGCATTCAGTTTCAAAGGCGAGGCGAGAATTAACTACGCGCGATTCTTCATAGCAAACTTACTGGAGAGGCCACGGAAAAAATGCCGACATGACGATTCGCTGCCACCCACACGCTCTGGCGCGTATGGAAGAGCGCGGGACGTCCGAAGAGGAAGTTATCGAAACAGTGAAGACCGGCGAACGATTTACCGCAAAGTTTGACCGCACAGGTTTTCGGCGCAACTTCGCATTTGGTGAAATGTGGCGCGGCAAGCAGTTCAACACCAAGCAGGTGGAAGCCTACGCGGTTCAAGAAGGCACGGATTGGTTAGTGATCAGTGTTCTTACCCGTTATTTTTGAGCGCAAGAGAAGGGAGCCAGCTATGCGATTCACGTATGACCCTCGTTACAATGTTGCCTACATCAGTTTTCAGGAAAAGCGCGCTGAAGTGGAGACGATTCGGGTGAGTGATGAGTTGGCTGTGGACCTTGCCCCCGATGGCACGGTTTACGGTATCGAACTGTTGAACGCTAACCAGCAATTACAACGAGAGCACATGGGAACGCTCTTAGTTATTAACGAGGCCACTGGGGAACGCACGGAATTGCCCCTTGCCGTTCGTTAAAAGACTCGACCGAGGGCTCAATTCGGTTCCTATCTAAGGAATCTCTGAACAAGTCATCTAGCAAGTCGTCTAATAACGAAGAGCAGAAAGACCGACAAGGTGAGGCGGGAGGAAAGAGCGTGGGGGAGCAGACAACGTTTGCGAGTTTGGCGTGGGCGAGAAAGAAAAAGCAGAGCAAGCGG
>SHYW01000046.1 GCA_009692615.1 Deltaproteobacteria bacterium
GGGGGCAAATCGAGGCAAAACTAAGGACCCTATTAACCGCGAGAGCAAAATGTAATCTGATATAACTTCGCAAAAAACTGTAACTCATTACGAAAAAAACGATCTATCCTCCGCTGCCCTGCTTCCAGGGCAGTTGTTCAGAGGTTCCTGAAGTAGCAACTAACCGCGGCTGAGAAAAATCTTTTCCCCTTCGGTTCTGGTTCCGCGTCCGCGGGAGTGACGCCTATCGGAGCCTCGAACGACTCTGCGAAGTTTTGCAAACTACAGTAGTTTCGCCATGACCTCTTTGGCGATCAAGCCGAGCGCGCGGCGGCGGTCGGGGCCAACGATTTCCCAAACGATCGGCAACGTGAGGCCCGTGCCGATAAATGCTTGCACTCCTTGAACAACCTGATCCGGCGTGCCCGCGATGGTAACCTTGCGGACAAGATCATCATCCAGTTCCGCCGCCGCTTTCGCCACACCCAGGGTCTCGACTTTTTCTCTCACCGCAGCAATTTCCGCCGCGGTCACGCCGGCGTGGCGGAGCATTTCGGAATGGCGCGTCGCCAATTTTTGCGCGACAAACCGTTTAGCCGCGTCCAGGGCTTTTTTTTCGTTCTCATCCACCGAAATCAGCAGATAAGCCGCGACGCCGAACTTTTCTAGCGATCGACTCGAACGCGTCAATCCTTCCGTGATGAACGGCATCGCGTATTCAACGAAGCCCGGCGTGCAAGGATAGTTGAACAGGACACCGTCGGCGTACTGCCCCGCGAGCCTGAGCATTGCCGGTCCGGTGGCGCCAACATAAATTGGTAACTCGCCGCAGGGATCAAGATCGAGCCGGCTCCCCGGCGGCGGAATCTTAAATATCCTCCCGTCATACTGAACCCGTTGGCCGCTCAAGATTCCTTTGATGATCTCGATCGACTCCTTGACTAACTGCGTCGTGCCTGCGCTATCGAGTGCGTGTTTGCGCAGGGCGTTTAAGACCCGGCCGATACCGAGAATCACTCTGCCGCGCGCCACTTCATCAAGAGAGGCCGCGTCCATCGCCAAGAGCGCGGGATGTTTGGTGTGCGGGCTCAAAATACCGAGAGCGATTTTTATTTTGCTCGTAGCTGCGGCAATCAACGTCGCCCGAACTATGGCGCTTCTTGAATGGTATCCCTCGGACAGCCAGAAGCTATGGTACCCCAGAGCGTCGGCCGCTTTGGCAAGCTCCAGCGTCTCGCTCATGGAGGTGACGCCATCCGTACCGACACCTAAACTTTCGAAGCCGTTGCTAGCCATCGTCAAAGAAAAATCGAATCCCAACCCTTTCTATAGGCCGTAAAGTTTCCTGGCATTCTCGCTGAGAATCTTATCGGCTACGCCGGCGCTCACGCCCGGCAAGTGTCGCAAGGTTTTCAACGCGTCGATTTCGGCGGAGACATCGGAATGGCCGTAGTCTGTGCCGATGACCAGGCTATCGTCACCGGAGTATTGGAGAATGTAGGCCAGGTCGTCGTCGGTTTGGCAGGTAACGAAAAAACGATTATCGGCTAAAAAATTCTTCTTGAGCTTGCCTTTGGGATTGCCCCTTTGTCTTTCGATTCGTCTAGCCAGATCGTGGACCGCGTAAGGCACCCACTGCGCGCCGCTTTCGACGAAAGCAAAGCGAAGTTTTGGGAACAGGTCCGGGATGCCGTTAAAAATTAACGTGTTAAACGCCGCGACGTTGAGAAGCTTGAACTTGGAGAAACTGGTTTCGTTTACATAATAGTCATGCATGGGAAAGCTGCCGTTGCCCGAGTGGATGCAGATCGCAAGGTCCAGATTAGCGGCCTCCTCATAGAGCGGAAAGAAATACGAATCGCAGAGATGCTTATCGGCCTCCAAGCCGCGCATGAACACACCGCAGGCGCCGTTTTCCTTGGCCCAGCGCAACTCGCTCAAGGCTTTATCCATGCTGAGTAACGGCAGCAGCACAACCCAACGGATGCGATCTTTACCCGCTTTCCAAACATCGGCGAGCCAGCGGTTGTAACTTCTATATAAGGCGATCTCGACTTCAGCGCGGCGGGTAAAGGGGCGGAGAAAAACCGTCGGGTAAATCACCTGGATATCGACACCTAGCTGATCCATATGGCGCAGCCTGGCATCAACATCGGTCAGCTCGCGCGATTCGCGCGGCGTGTCGATCCCCATGTTTTGAGACTTGGGCTGCACCAGGCCATCCATCAGCCAGAACTCTTCCTCGGCGCCACTCTTTGTCGTTGCTTTGACCACCACTGGCTCGAACGATGCCTCCGCCCTGCTCAGATACGACCAGGTCGCCTCGCACTCCAAAACATGGGCATCGGCATCGACGATATGCATCTTGTCCTCCATCATCAAACGGCGCTTAACGAAGAGTCACCCGATCGGGCCGGCGTCAGATCTGCGAAATTTCCATGGTTTTCGGCGCTGACGGTTTGGGCTCGATGCGGAGTAGACGCGCGAGGTTTTTGCCGAGTATCAGGTCCAGCTGATCGGAAGTGAGTCCGGCGTATTTGACGATCTTGCCGATCTCGAAGCCGAACGGCAGCGTCGGGTGATCCGAGCCATAAACCACCCGCTCGGGACCGAGCGCGCGAACGACGTTGGTGGTGATATCAGGATAGCCGTTCGACGCCGTGTCGAAATATAAATTATCTTGATGGCGCGCCACCACGATCGCCTCTTGATGCCCCTCGAAGCCCGCCGAATGGGCGATCACGAAATTCGCCTTGGGAAAATTGCGCGCCAGATCGCCGATCAGCGTCGGCGCGCAGTTCCATGAATTGCCGCTGTGCACCAGGAGCAAGAGCTTCTCCTCCTGCGCCGCTTGTACGATGGGAAACATCAATTCGGGATCGTTTACGCGGTTGCCGGAGAAGTCGCGCAGTGGATGGATCTTAAGGCCGAGCGCTCCTTTCGACGCGTAGTCGTGAACGTCGGCAACCGCCTTGGCGCCGAAGTAAGGATTGATCCGCGCAAAGGCGACAATCCGCGTGGGGTGCTGCTTCATCGCGGCGATGATGCGCTCGTTCTCAACCCGATAGTCCGTGTGTGGATTCGCCTTCGGAAACCCCACTACCATGTCGACGCCGCTTGCGTCCATATTGACGATCAATTCGTCCGGCAAGTAAGAACTCGAAGCGGTCGTCGAGCGCGCCGGCCGCATGCCGACATGGACATGCTGGTCGATGACGAAATGGGCATTACCCGCTTTATCGATGATCATGGATGGAACTCCTCTTTTTTACGCCTTTGTGAAGATTGAAAAATAAAAAATCTCAGGCCGACGTATAACACGCCATTAGCGAACTCTGTCAAGCGCTGCATCCGGCCGGTGCCGCGCCATTTTTATAATTATCCTTTGCACGCGTTGACAGGTGCGCATGACCTGAATTAGTTTCGTTTAGCATCGATACGAAGGGGCCAACCGATGAGAAAATATTCGATCCTTTTTTTTCTGCTTTCCGTGCCTTTCGGCAGTGCAAAACTTGCGGCGCAGGACAAGTTGGTTTTACCGGTAACCTACTCGGCGACCAACGCCAACATGTTGACTCTCTGGGTCGGCAAGGACGCCGGATACTTCGATGAACAAGGCCTGGATGTGCGCATGCTATTGATCCGTGGCGGCTCGCTCGCCGTCCAACTGCTGGTTACCGGCCAGAGTCCGATTGGCTTAATCGGCGGGACATCGGCGGCGTATGCATACCTTCAAGGCAACAAAGACGTCGTCGTCATCAGCAGATTGCAAAATGTCATGGCCTACACTCTCGGCGCCAAACCGGAAATCCAAAAACCGGAAGACATCAAGGGCAAGATACTAGCCGTAAGCCGCTTCGGCTCAACCTCCGACTTCGTCGCTGAGTACGCATTGAAACACCTCGGCTTAAAGAAAACCGACGTGACCATGATTCAGATTGGGCTCGAAGGCGACCGGCTGCTCGCCATGCAGCGGGGAGATGTTTCCTTGTCGGTTTTTTCGCCGATCATCACACCGGTGGTGAAGAAAGCCGGCATGCGCATCTTGCTCGATTTGGAAGAACTCAAAGTTCCCTACTTGCTCACCGGACATGGGACGACGCGCAGTTACCTAGAAAAGAATCGCTCGGTGGTGGTGAAGTTCATGAGAGCATCGATCATGGCGATCAAACGGATCAAAAATGACCGGCCGTTCGCCGAAAAAGTGCTCGCCAAATACGTCCGCACCTCGGACCACGATGCCGTGAAGACGGCCCTGGAACACCAAATAAAAATTCTTCCCGACGTTCCCTATCCGTTCGAGGACGGCATCAAAACCATTTTGGAAGATCTCGCCAGAACTACACCCGAGGCGCGACACCTCGCCCCCAGCGCGCTGATCGACACCTCCGTTGTGCGCGATGCCGCTAAAGGTCTTTAACAACGCCTGACAGTAATTGTTTTGACGTGCGATCGAGACGCCGATCCATGAATCGAAACTCAAGACGATCCGCATCATAAGAGGTCGGAGGGTCAGTGAGTAAGGGGTCTGTCACGCTTAGGCCTCAGCGGAGCACGCGGCGGATGAGGCCGTGCTGGCCGCTTGTATCGGATCGGAGCCAGGGTCAGGCCTGAATATTGACTATTTAGGCTAGGCGCCCGGATACGAGAGAGAGAGAATAAGTCAATACTCAGGCCTGACCCCGCTAATTCCGCAGCATGATATAAGTTAAGTCGATGCCCTCTGCCCGAACCCGACCGTCGCGGAGCGCCTCCGTCCGATCATAGTGGCCCGCAGCCAGCGTCAAGCGTAGCATACCCACCTCCGGGTGCGGATGTCCTGTCAGGTGTCTGACTTGCCTAACTCTACTAACGTTTGATGGAAAAAGATGATGCCCCGCGATCCGCGAGTCCATGCCGAAAGACTGCTCTATCACGTGGCGATGACGGGCAGAACTACGAGTCGGTCAAACTGTCGCTTAACTAACTGTCCGCTGGGCTAGCTCAATTCGATCCCGTTCTGCGACCGCGCGAGGATTACGCGGCGACTGTTTCGCGCTGCGCGACCTTTGCGAGCCGCGATAGCATCGCTGCGGCATTGCGGTGCAGGATCTGCGCGCGCTCATCCGCGCCGATCCGCGCTTCCGCAAGCGCCTTGCTGGTCCACTCGCAGCCGAATTCGGTTCCGTCGGTACCGCAGACGATGCGCTCGGCGCCGTACAGGCGCACCGCGGCCTCGATCGCGCCCGGGCCGAACGAGTTGCAATCCACGTACACCTTGGCGCGGCGGAAGCGCGACGACGGCAGTTCCTCTTTCGCTGTATCCAGCAGGCTGCGGTGATCCATGCGCTCGATCTCGTACGGAATATTGCCGCCGAGATTGTGAACCAGGACCATCGCATCGGTGTACGGCGCGAGGTAGTCGGTGAGGCACAGCGTCACCATCACCGAGGACAGGCTCGCCTGCATGTCGAGCGTGCCGTTGCGGCGGCGCGCGTTGTCGGTGTCGCCGGCTACCTTGGGAAACGCGTCGCCAGGGCGCGGACCGTGGTGAATGAACACGATCGCATTGTGCCGGTTCGCCACCTCTAACAGCGGGCGCATGTTCTCGGCGTCCTTCTTGGTGAGAAACCCGTTTCCCGGTACTTGCGCGCCGATCACGCCCAGCAGCGCCAGCGCGCGCTCAAACTCGGCGGCGGCGGCAGACATATCCACGAGCGGCAGCGCGGCAAACGCACTGAAGCGCCCCTGGTATTTCTGGCAAATCCCTGACAGTGCATCGTTGACCATCCTGCACAGCGGCAGTGAAACCTCGACCGGCTGCGACTCAATCCAGCAGAACGAACCGAGCAGCGACAGCGCACTGGTGCTCACGCCCTGGCGATCCATCCTTGCGAGATGGAATCCCACGTCATCAAACGCCGTGGCCAGCGGCTCCTCGCCGATCCGGCTCTTCAGCATTTCTACGCCGTCCTGATTGCGCACGATGCGCGGTTCCTTGGTGCGGGCGCGCAGGGCGTCGATCAGCTCGGCGGGCCGCCAATGGGCATGCATGTCGATCATGGCTGTCTCCTTAGTTTGTCAGTTTATCGTGCAACGGATTAACCCCGAAAGTCCCAGTGTGCGCGAGGTTGTTTGGCAACTATCGTGCAATCTATTTCAACCACCACAGCGAAGCAAGCGCTTTCCCGCAGCCGTGCGGCCGCGGGCGGGGCTTCGGTGAGTCAAATAATAATATGAACGACGACTTGACGGCATTGTCCTATTTGCTATCGAAGTAAGCACAGGAGGGCTGATCGATGCCGCTCAAGATGCAAGCTTTGTCGAACAAGTTCGGTGTCGCCATTACCGGCGTAGATTTGTCAAAAGAGCTGGACCAAAACCTCTTCAATGAGATCGTCGATGTCTTCGTGAAGAAGCAGGTGGTGGTTTTCCGCGATCAGCATATCGAGCCGCAACAACAGCTTGCCTTCAGCCGGAGGTTTGGCCCCCTCGAAATGTTGTTCGACGACGATCAGCGGGTGCCGGGTTTTCCGGAAGTCGCCATTCTCTCCAATGAAAACGTCGACGGTAAATTCATCGGCGTGGTCGCGGCTGGCGATTTCTGGCATTCGGATCAGTCCTACCGAAAACAGCCCTCGCTCGCGACCATGCTGTACGCTCATAAGATACCCAATGTCGGCGGCGATACTGAGTTCGCCGACATGCATGGCGCCTACGAAAGCCTACCCGCGGAAATTAAAAAGCGCATCGACGGGCGCATGGGTATCCACCAGCGCAGCAAGTTGGGCAATCCACGCGTGGCGGTGACGCGCGAAGGCGGCGAGGAATATTACAAGCGCCAGGCCACTAAGAATGTGCTCCATCCGCTTGTCCGTACCCATCCGGTATCGGGTCGCAAGGGGCTTTATGTCTCGCCGCGTTTTACCGTCGGCATAGAAGGTATGGACGACGCCGAGTCGCAGCCGCTGCTCGACACGCTATTCGCCTACCAGACGGCAGCTGAGAACGTGTACCGTCATAAATGGACCCTGGGAGATTTCGTGATGTGGGATAATCGTAGCGTCAATCACCAGGCCTGCGGCGGCTACGCGATGGACGACATCCGCTTGATGCATCGCACATCGACGATCGGCGACGAGCCATTCGTCTAACTCAGTCACCGCATTATCCCGCCCCGATACCGGGTGACAGGGCTCGATGAAATTTGGCCGAATCAAACGTAAACACGGCCGCGTCGACGGACTGGATCAACTACTGAGCCGCGTCGTCCGCGACTGCCCGCATGTTTCACGGATTGTGCCCGGTCGAATCTCACGCCGAAGCGGAAGAACCGCGCCGAGTTTCAAAGTCCAATATGAAACGGCGGCCGGCGTAAAGTGCATTTACGTCGGCCCAAACACTGTCCAGGAAGTCTTCCTGATCTGTTCCGACGCGAAAAAAGCCATCGAATGGGTGAATGACCAATTCCCTCTGCCTTGAACTCAATCCATACCTGTCCGCTCGATGTGAGATGGTTCGCAATTGTCGCATGCTGTGAGCGACGAATGGTCCAAGGGCTAATTAATTTCGCTTACGTACTCGCAGTCGGCGACGGTGTCTTCAGTCCAAGTTCATCGGCCACCGCTTGCTCGACAACGGTTCCTTTGAAGAAGTCCGGGTTATTGCGCGTGTGCAACGTGGCGGCGTTGGCGAAGGTGAACTCGCGAAAATCCTGTTCGGTGACGAAACCCTTTTCGACCATCTCAAATGCTTCAGGAATTACCTCGCGGAAATCAGGCACGTCGAAATGGGTGAAGTCGGAGCTGAAGACCGGCCGGAGGCGAAAGCCCATGCGCGGATCGAAGGCCCACATGGTGGTTCGGTCGTCAGACTCGCAACCAAAGTAGAAGTTACTGGAGAACGTCGCCCGGATATCGTCTTTCGATTCGATTCCTGCCGCGGCGAAATCGTCGGTGACAAACTCTGGCCGCGCCAGTTCCTCGACGCTACATTCCGGGCGCAAGAAGTCCAGGCTGTTCATGAGCGCGGCGGCATTGGCTGTTAGCTTCGCGTCGCCATACTTGGCGATAAAATCATGCATCTCGGCGATGTTGGTGGCATTGGGGTTTTGTAAGCCGGCGGGGCTACGCTTCTCCCAGTGTTCGATCAGATCGGCGCATAACTGGCAGGCCCAGCTGACGCCGCCTTCCATGAAACCGAAATTGAGAGTGGGATAGCGGCGCACCAGACCGCCGAGGAAAACGCCTCGCGCGAAGGCGTGGTTCGATGCGGCGAAGTGGCCGACATGGTTGTAGGTGAAGTTGCTGATCGAGCCGCGATCGGGCCAACGGCCGCTGCCCGAGTGTTGGGTCACAGCGACGCCGAGGTCGACGCAGCGCTGCCAGAATGGCTCGTAGTTGAATGGACTGTCGAGGGCGATGGTGTCGACATACCATGCGGCTTTTTTCGCATCGATGCCTTCGGCTGCGCTTGGGATTGGCCGCTCCTGGTTTCCTTTCAACATGACCGCTCGATAGCCGAGCTTGCCGACGGCGTATTCGAGTTCCTCGATGCCTTCGTCCGGCGTATTGACGGGAACGATCGCCACCGGGGCAAATCTCGCCGCATAGGGCGCGAACATGTCAGCCGTCATCATGTTGTAGGCGCGCGCCGCGGCCCGGCGTAGGTCGTCATCGGCGATGCCGTTGAGGCCGAGCCCGAGGCTCGGATAAATCAGCGCGAAGTCGATGCCCAACTCCGGTAGCCGTTCGTTTAGTAACGACGGTAGCAGCGCCGACGCCTTGTCGAGAGTATTGCTGGTGACGCCCCACCAGTTACTGCGACGCGTGCGATTGTGCTGGCGCTCCGCCCAGTCGGAGCGATACCACGCGTGGTTGCGCTGCCAGAGCGCTCTCATTTGGTCAACCGATTTAGCGCCGCCCACTTCGCGTAGGTATTCCAAAAAGACCGGCACCGGCTCCAACCAGTGGCCGTCGCCGTCGATCACTGGGTGTTGCAAGCTGTCGTGTATTTCTGCGGCGCGATTCTTCATGTGGTCACGGCTCCTGTCGCGTTATGACTTCTTCTATAAGCGCTTAGCCGCCGAGCCGTCAAACGGCGAGCCGAGGTGAAACAGGAGGAGTAACCGGGTCAGCCGTAGCAGTGATTACAATCTATCGATCACTCTCCGTCTACCGCGTTGGCAACTGCGATTGCTCTGGATTCGCGGCCAGGTCTGGTCACGCAATCCCTATGGCGGTTACGCAAGGGCAAATAACCACTGGCACTATCTCATCGCAATGCGCTCGCTCTCGATACCTATCTTGAGTTTTTGGCCGACGCGCAAGCGCGGCGAGGTGAGGCCGTTGAGATCGGCGAGGGATCGCGGCGCGGAGCCGTATTTGCGCGCGATCGACGCTAGCGTTTCGCCTTTGCGCACTTGATGGAACACTTCGCGTAGTGAACGGTATTCTTTTCTAGTATCTTTGCCGCGTAGAGCGCTGCTTTGCCGACGGGTACTTTGACGCGATAGTCCCTTGCGCCCGGCGGCGTCCACTGGCGCAGTAGTGAAGGATTGAGCTCGCGCAGTGTCGCAGCGTCAGCGGCGGTGAGTTCGGCGAGAGTGGTGAAACTAAGCGGCGCGCTCAGTTCGATCTCCTCGTAAGTCAGCGGCGCGTCAAAGCTGATTTGGCTCAAACCGTACTTTTCCGGTTCGGCAGCGATGGTCGCGATGGCGACGAATTTGGGTACGTAGTTGCGGGTTTCCTGGTTGATCTTTGTTTTGATGCCCCAGAAATCTTTGGCGCGGCTGGTTTGCAGCGCGTGATCGATTGTCCCCGGCCCGGCGTTGTAGGCGGCCGCGGCTACGTACCAGCGACCGTAGTAGTCATGCAGTTCCTTTAAATAAGCCGCGGCGGCGCGCGTCGCTTTTTCCGGGTCGCGCCGTTCATCGACCCATGGGTCGATGCGCAATCCATAGATCCGCGCGGTGGTGGGGATGAATTGCCAGAGTCCGACCGCTCCCTTGGAAGATTTGGCGTTAGGCAGAAACGAGCTCTCGACCAACGCCAGATAAGCGAGTTCTTGCGGCAAGCCGGCGTCGCTTAGCGCGTTGGCGATCATCGGCAAATACCTTCCGGCGCGCGCTAGAGTCTGCTCGAAATAGGGCCGGCCGCGCTTGGTGAAGTAGTCGATGAAGTAACGCACCTTGGGATGGCGCATGACTTCTTTGGAAAACTCAATGCTTAGCCGCTGCTTGGGCTGCTCGACGGCTTTTTGTAGGTCTACGCCAACCAATTCTTCGAACCGGGAATCGGTTAATGGCTGGAAGTTTTTTTCCGGCGCCGGTGTCGGTAGCTCGGCAAGGCCGCTGCGCTCGCCGTTAATCTCTGCCAGCAAGATTTGCTTTGTCGGTGGTTGGAGCAATTCATCGGCTGCGTTGGCATTTGCAGAGTTGATTGCAACAATCGGCGCGTTGAAAAAAATCATCAAAATCGCCAACGATTGCGCCCATGTGCGTGGTATTAGTGTTCGTCTCATGAGTCGACCCCCCGATCTGTACCAGCGCGTGCGACAAAACCGCGGAAATATTCCGCGCCGCTGGTTATCCTCATGGTGTGAACAACGCAGATAGCGAGCCAACTAAAAAAGCGAAGGAAGGTTCGGTAGCGTCAGAGTCTGTGCGCACGCGATGGGATGTATCTTGATGGAATTGGAATTGACTGAATGGCATTTTGAGCCGCAAGTTCGCCTGGAGTCTAACTCCTGTTTCAGGCAGGCATGCGCCAGCGCCAGAGATGGCAGGTGCAAAAGCCCGCATCACCGGTGTGTCTAAGCGTCCTTTCCGCCATTGGGAACGTAGATTGTGGCGGTGGGAGCCTGTGTCGCCGTTGATGGGCGTGTTTGAAACTCAGCCGGGAGTCGCGGCAGCTGTTCGCAGGTTGATGGACAATGTGTGGGCATGACTGTAGTAGCTCGTGCGTGCACAAAGACGCTGGATATTTTTGTCTGCGGCGATGAAGGAGAAAAACACCGTGAAGAAAATCTTAATGATCGTTTTGTTAGCCTTCTGTCTAGTCGGTCCCGCTGGTGTCGGTCAGGCGATGGCAGAGGTGTCGACTTTCATGTTCGTCCCGGGGATTAAAGGGTCGTCGACTGATGCACGCCACAAAGATTGGATTGATGTGGGTTCACTCACGCAAACCTTGGAGCATGCCAGGCGAAATCCACAGTGTTCATTGAAAGTCGTCAAGGGCCTCGATATCTCGGGGCCTCTGTTGTGGGCCGCTGCCGTCAATGGCCAGCTGTTCGGTGAAATTCAGATCGACGTTACCAAGAACGGGGGGGACGGCAACGGGCTGGTCTATCAAATCAAACTGCATAACGCGCATGTCACCAACATCTCGACGATGGGCAGCCTAGAGTACGTCGAACAAGTCACGTTGGACGCTGGGTCGGTTCAACTGATTTTCTTCAACCAAGGAATAGACGGAAGAATCACCCAGATCACGTCATCCTTCGCCTGCTGACGTTGACTGGCGATATCAAGATAGGTGTCCTGGACTTGGTGGACCTATTTCCCCAGGTTCAGGGCGCTTCATCTCTGATTCTAGCGTTCACGGCTCGTCCACATTCGGCGCGGCGACAGGCTTTCAATCGTAACGATTTGAATCTAATATTCCCCGCTGGTTGCGGCGGGCACAACTAAATGGGGTTTCCAAAGAGGGCGAGCATCCCCTTTGGTCGCGAGCGGGGTTCATACCCCGATCGCGAAATGCCGAGTTGAATCGCTATCTCGCGTCCGATCTTACACAGCGGTTCTGCAAATCTACGGTGTCAACGGCTATTCACAGAAGTGATTGCTAAGGCATCGCTCCGCTCTGCGAATTTTTTCGTCGACGGGGCGCGCCGGACTTATCTTCCAGACTTTCATTTCAGATTGTTGTGACGTAAGAGTCGGAGTTAGCGCTCTGATCGTTACGCCATCTTTGGTCGCAATCGTCAGAGCTAAAACTCACCGTGAAGGAGAAAAGCCATGACGCAAGCCAATCCCTTACGCGTAGGTCTCATCGGCGCGGGCGGCAGATGGGGGCCGCGGGCGCATGTACCGGCGCTGCAGGGCGTGCCGGATACAGAACTCTTTGCGATGTGCACGGCGCATGCGGAGACCGCGCAAGCAGCGGCGGAAAAGTTCGGCGTGGAGTGCGCCTACGGCAGCGACTCGGCGTTGAATGCCGATAAGCGCGTCGAAGCCGTCGCGGTGGCGGTGCGCGTGCCGGCGCATTATCAGCTGACGAAGAATGCGCTTGAAGCTGGCAAGCATGTTTTCTGCGAATGGCCGCTCGGCGCGAATACCAAAGAGGCGGAAGAACTGGCGGCGCTAGCGCGGCGGAAAAACGTCCGCACCGTAGTCGGTTTGCAGCGCCGCGCGTCGCCCGCGTATCTCTACATGCGCGAGCTCATCCAGCAAGGTTACGTCGGCCAGGTGCTGTCGGTGCACATGACGTTGATGAACAGCGGCGTGTTGACTCGCCCGTCGGATCGCACCTGGCAGCGCGATGTGACACTGGGCGCGAATTCGCTGACGATCACCTTCGCCCATGTGCTCGACGCCATGTGCATGGTGGTTGGCGAGCTCACCGAACTGTCGGCGATTGTCAGCACGCAGGTGCCCCAGTGGTTCGAGACCGACACGAAAAAATATGTTGAGGTTACCTCGCCGGACAATATTATCGTTCAGGGCCGGCTCGATAATGGCGCCGTGGTCAACGCCAGTTGCGGCGTGCAGCCGTACCACGGCAGCGGCCACCGCTTGGAGATTTACGGCAAGGACGGGACGCTGATGATGATCGGCGGTGGCGAGGGCGGCGAGGAGCGCAGCCGCAAAGTCATGGGCGGACACAAAGAAGACAAGTCGCTGCAAGAATTGCCCGTGCCCGAGCGTTTCACATGCGTACTCGAAGCGCTGCGCAACAGCGGCGCGGCCTACGACGTAGGCCAGCTGTGGGTCAAATTCGTTGAAACGATTCGCGGCGCTACGAACGTCGATTCCGACTTGCCGGACTTCGATCACGCAGTGCGCCGGCACCGCATGCTGGATGCTATAGTACGCGCTTCACAGACCGGGCAACGGCAGAAAGTTTCGCTGTAAGCCGATCGATAGTAGATTCGCCGTAAAGAACACAAAGGGCGCAAAATCTCATTCGAAATATTTCGCGCAAAGCTCGCAAAGGACGCCAAGTTAAGAGTTCAAATTTCCTTGGGCCTGGGTGGGGTGGGGCTTTGCGCGCTTGGCGTACTTGGCGCGAGAAATCTTATGATCAAATGCGATTGACGACTCGTTAGCTTAGCGATTATAGAGAAAGTAATTTACCCAGAGGAGCAGCGACCATGGAAAATCGAGCGGTCCAGATACATGACGGGTTGAAGCATCCGGTGATCGACGGCGACGGCCATTGGATGGAGCCGATCCCGGTGTTTCTTGAATACCTGCGCGAAGTGGGCGGGGCGAAATCCGTCGATCAAATGCGCAAACTCTGGCGCGGCAGAGATGCGTGGTACAAGGCCACCCCACAGGAACGCGAGCACAATCGTATCCGGCGCGCGATCTGGTGGGGGATCACCACCGATACTTACGATAAGGCAACGGCGCTGCTGCCGGCGCTGCTCAACGAGCGGCTGCCTGAATTGGGCATCGACTTCGCGCTGATCTATCCGACCTTCGGACTCAGCATCAACGGCATGTCTGAAACTGAACTCCTGCTCTCCGCGGCGCGGGCTTACAATATGATGACGGCCGACATGTTTGCTCCCTACGCCGATCGATTCGCTCCGGTGGCGATCATTCCATCGCAGACGCCGGAGCAGGCCCTTGAGGAGCTTGAGTATGCGGTGGTGCAGCGCGGCTATCGAGCGATCATGCTGCGCGGCAACCAGGAGCGGGCGATCCCGAGCGCGGCCGAGGGCATCGATCCGAAGAAAGCCTCCTGGTACATCGATACCATCGCGTTGGACAGCCCGCACAATTACGAACCGGTGTGGAAGCGCTGCGTTGAGCTGGGCGTCGCGGTCACCCAACACTCGGGCAGCGGCCGCTGGATGGATCGCGCGTCAATCAATAACTTCACTTTCAACCATGTCGGTCACTTCGCCGAATCGAATCACGCCTTCGCGCGCGGCGTTTTTCTTGGCGGTCTGGTGCATCGCTACCCGAGCCTCAACTTCGGCTTCATGGAGGGCGGCATCAGCTGGGCCTGTCAGATGTGCCTCGACTTGATCGAACACTGGGAGAAGCGCCGGCGCGCCGGCCTGCAATACCCGAACAACACCAGCGTCGCCGAGATGCGCCAGTTTATCGACCGCTATGGCGATCAAAGACTGAAATCCAACGCCGACGCGATCATGAATAACCTCGATGTGTTCCGCCCCGAGTGCAGTGTCGAAGAGTTGAGCCGGCCGGAATTCGTCACCGACGACTTCGAAGCCTCGGGAGTCAATTCCAAGGACGATGTCCGCGGCGTTTTCGCCAACCATTTCTTCTTCGGCTGCGAGGCTGACGACCGCGCCACCATGTGGGCCTTTGACAAACGCATGGGCGTACGGCTACGGCCGGTGTTCAGTTCCGACTTCACCCATTTCGACGTGCCAAATTTCGCTGACGTAATACCGGAAGCTTTTGAGCTGGTCGAGAAGGGGTTCATCGACGAGCAGGATTTCCGCGAGTTCACCTTTACCAACGCCGCGGCGCTGCACACGCGCAACAACCCGAACTTCTTTAAGGACACGGTCGTCGAGCAATCGGTGGCCAAAGAGTTGGGACTAAAGGCGGCATAGCCGGTGGCGAATGGCGCGGATGAAAACCAATTCGGACTATGATATGCCAGCGCTCATTGTCGTCTTTAATTTCTTAACCCGTTCCACGTAGGCGACGAAGAAGTGCGAAACACAATTTGCCAACTTTCACGCTCTTCGTGTCTTCACGGTGAATAAAGGAGTTTCATTTCATGTACTACGGATCACGCGGAATTGTCGGACTGGTGAAGCCCACTTACCGGCCGGGGTCGATGGAGAGTTTTATCAAGCTCATGCCGGAAGGGGTCGGCTTTATTCCTTCTCACGCCGGCATTCGGGCCGGTAATGAGAAAGAGTTGCAAGAGGCCCTGACCGTGGCGGAGAAGAAAGTTGCGCGGCTGGCTGAGCTGGGCGCGGATGTGGTGATGATCATGGGTGCGCCGCCGACCATGGTGCGCGGTCATGGGGCGGACCGGGCGATCGCCGATTCGCTGACGACGAAATACAAAATTCCCGTCACCGTCGCCACCATTGCACAAGTCGACGCCTTTCGCGCTCTAGGCATGAAGACGCTGGTCGGGATTACCTATTTCACCGGCGAAATGAACGATCGCTTCGCCAAGTTTCTCCGCGACGACGGCTTCAACGTGAAGTCGATGACCGGTATCGAGGTGCCGTTCAAAGATGCCGGTAAATTGTCGCCGGAAGCGATTTACGACTTCGCCAAGAAGAGTTTTCTTGCGGCTGGCAAGGCCGACGGTATTTATATGCTCGGCGCCGGCTGGCATAACCTGCCGGTGATCGACATGTTGGAAAAGGATTTGAAGACCACGGTGCTATCGAGCATTCCGGCCCAGGTGTGGGCGACCAAGAAGATTTTAAACTTGCACGAGACCTTGCAGGGCTACGGCCGGTTGTTGGCGGAGATGCCGTGAGGGAGAGTTTGAGTTTTAGGTTCTTAGTTTTTAGTTTTGAGTTGGGCCGGGTTGTGGCGCTGGCAATTGCTGCGCTTTGCTTTTTGGCTGTCGGCCATAATGTCGCGATTGGGCAGGACGTGAAATCGCTGGCCGAGGCTGAAGGCAAGCTGATGTTTTATGCGGCCTTCAATGCCACGGACACGAAGACATTGACCGACGGATTTCAGAAACTTTATCCGAAAATCGAAAGCAGTTTTTATCGCGCCACGGATGCCCAGTTGATGGAGCGGATTCTCACCGAGAATCGCGCCGGAAAACCGTTTTGGGATGTGGTGATGACGACCACGTTCTACGGCTACAATTTGAAGAAGCGCGGTTTGTTTGGCGTCTACGATTCGCCGGAGCGAAAATTCTTTCGCGACGGTTACAAAGATCCCCAGGCGATGTGGACTTCGCTTTACACCAACTACGCGGCTTTCGGTTACAACACGCGCGCGGTGCCGAAGACCAGCGTGCCGAAGAGTTTCGCCGATCTGCTTAAGCCCGAGTGGAAGGGCAATGTCGGACTCGACAGCCGGCCCTACGAATGGTTTGGCACGACGATCAAAGCCATGGGAGAGGAAAAAGGTTTGGCTTACATGCGCGAGCTGGCCAAGCAGGCGACGCTGCGCAATGGCCGGACGATTCTTTCACAGCTGGTCGCCGCCGGTGAATTCAAAGGCGCGCTGACCGCCTACTCGCAGACTTTCGAAACCCTCAAGCCGGCGGGCGCGCCGGTGGAATGGGTGTACTTAAATCCAGTTTTCGCCAACACCCATCCAGTCGGCATGGCGGCCAAGGCGCCACATCCCAATGCGGCCAAGCTGTTCATAGACTTTCTCTTGTCCAAGCGCGGCCAAGAACTGGTGCGCGGCATGAGCCGGATTCCCGATCGCAGCGATACGCCGCCTGAACAAGCGCGCTACATCGAAGGTGTCAAGCCGGCCTTTGCACCCAACGAAGTGCTTGATAACTTCGAAGCTTACGCCAAGACTTTTCACGAGATCTTTGGCGGACGTTAGCGCCCAGCCAGCCCAACCGATTGCATTTAGCCGCCCGCTTGCATTACAACAATCGTATTAAATTCATCGATAGGAGTTCGTTTCATGGCCCAGGATTTACGCAGTTACATTGACCTTATTCGCAAACAAAAGTTGTTGCTCGACATCAAAAAAGAAGTCGATCCCTTAACTAACCTCGCCGGCATCGCCTATCGCGGCGAGAACGAGCAGGGCAAGGCGACGATGTTTCACAATCTCAAAGGCTATCCGAATTGGTCCGCCGTCAGTTATATGTGCGGCAGCCGGGAGAAGATTGCGCTGGGGTTGGGCACGTCGAAGGATAAAGCGTTGACCGAGCTCGGCGGACGCATTGCCAAGGGGTTGATCAAACCGAAGGTTGTCAAAGACGGACCGGTGAAAGAGATCATCTGGAAAGGCGACGATGCCGATCTCGGGCGGATCCCGATTCACGTGCACTCCGACAGCGACCGCGGCGTGCCGTTTATCGGCTCGGCGATGCAGTTCGTCAAGGATCCTGAAACCGGCACGCAGAATATCGCCTTGCAGCGCGACCATATCAAAGGGCCGAAGAAGATGGGCATCTTCGTTCACCCCAAACGCCACACCGATATCTGCATGCAGAAATATTGGAAAGAAGGAAAGCCCATGCCGGTGGCGACAGTGATCGGCCATCATCCGGCCTATTACATCGCCTCGACCTGGACGACCGGTTACGAGACCGATGAGATCGATATCACCGGCGCCTTGCTGCAAGAGCCGGTGAACATGGTTCGCTGCGAAACCATCGACGTAATGGTCCCGGCGGATGCCGAAATCGTCATCGAAGGCGAAATCCCGCCCAACTACATGGAAGATGAAGGGCCGTTTTGCGAGCATGCCGGCATGACTCACGGCACCCTGCAGCAGCCGATCATCAACGTCAAATGCATCACCATGCGCAAGAACCCGATCTACTACGCGCTCCAAGGCGGCCGGCCGATTTCGGAATCACAACCTCTGGACGGTTTCCCCATGGAATTGGTTTTATACGCGCGCATCAAAGATGTCGGCGGATTCATTGATGTCAAAGATGTCGTTTCTCTGCCCTACGCCGGCGGCAGTCATATCATCGTCGTGCAGATGACGCCGCGCAAAATGGGCGAGGTGCGCAGCGCCTTGATGGCGCTGTTGTCGAGTCCTTATCTTCATCCGAAAATTGGCATCGCCGTAGATGAAGATATCGATCCGCACAATGCCCAGTCGATCATGTACGCGATGTCGACCCGGGTGAATCCCAAATCCGATGTCCTCATCATTCCCGATACCCTCTGCCATACCGGCGATCTCACCGCGGAAATCGTCCCGGTCACCGGCGCGCATATGGGTTTTCATCCGCGCATCGGTTCGAAGATGCTGATCGACGCGACCAAAGGACCGGCGCTGACCGACGAGTTGCGCAATTATTTCGAACCGGTGAAGCCGCAGGGTTTAGCGAACGTGCGGCTGGAAGATTTTCTGGGATAAGGAGAATGGCCGCAAAGAACGCAAAAGGCGCAAAATTTTGAGAACCGAATTGGAAAATCCGATTTATGTGTCCTTTGCGTTCTTTGCGGCTAATATTCCGGGTTTCTTAGAATGAAAGTCGTCGTTCACGGGATTACCAAAGAGTTCGTCACGGCGCAGGGGACGACGCGGGCGATCGGTGGCGTCAATCTTGAAGTGCGCGACCGCGAGTTCTTCGGCATCATCGGACCGACGGGCTGCGGCAAGACGACGCTCTTGCACATCATCGCCGGGTTGGAAATGCCGAGCACCGGTTCGGTGCAGTTTATCGGCGAGCAGCACGGCAAATCGATGGTGTCGATGGTGTTTCAAGAGTCGGCGCTGATGCCCTGGCGCAACGTCGAAGAAAACGTTCCCTTGGGCGCCGAGTTCCGCAAGGAAGATCCGTCGATCTATAAGAAAGTCAGCCGGTTTTTTCTCGAAGTGGTCAGGCTTTTGGATTTCGCCGGCGCGCAAACCCACGAACTCTCCGGCGGCATGAAACAAAAAGTTGCCATCGCCCGCGCCCTCGCCAACGATCCCGAAGTGATCCTCATGGACGAACCGTTCGCCAGCTTGGATGCGCAGACGCGCTTGCTTATGCGCGAAGAGCTGTTGCGCATCTGGGAACGTGACAAGAAAACCGTCATTCTCGTCACCCACAATCTCGACGAAGCGGTGATGCTCTGCGACCGTATCGCGGTGATGAGTTCGCGGCCGGGACTGATCAAAAGCGTCATCACCGTCGACGTGCCGCGGCCGCGCACGATGAAAAGCATGAAGGATCCCGATTTCGCCGATTGCATGGACAAGATTTGGAACTTGATGAAGTACGATGTCGAATATTCAATGGATCGGCCTCATTCGTAGCAACCGCTAAAAGTTACGAACTCGATCTTTGGTTGCTTTCGAAAGGTGACGGATTCTCATGCGATTCGGTGATTTTGAACAGCGCGCGCGGCGCATCCTGATAATTAGCTTACTCTTCCTAGTGCCTGTGGCTCAGGCGCTGCTGCCCATCGACGATCCTGATATCTGGTGGCGATTACGCACGGGTGAATGGATCGCCACTCACCACGCCGTGCCCTATGCAGAATACTTTTCCGCCAACGATATCGGCAAATCCTGGATCGAGTATAGCTGGTTGTTCGCGTTGTTGGTTTACTGGGTTCATTCGTATCTCGGGCTTGTCGGGCTTGTCTACTTCGTTGTCTTGATGGGGTATGCGATCGCCTACGCGGCTTACCGATTGATCCGCACTGCTGGGTTGCCATTTCTTGTTCAGGTTGCACTGCTTGCGATGGCGTTAGGCACGATGAAGTCGGTGATGACGCCCCGGCCGTGGTTGATAACTATTCTATTTTTTGCGTTAGAATTATTTGTCATCTATCGTGCGAGGACGACTGGAAATACGCGCTTGGTATGGTTCTTGCCGATATTGTTTGGTGTTTAGGCCAATTGTCATATTCAGTTTGTCTA
The DNA here is from genome assembly GCA_009692615.1 of Deltaproteobacteria bacterium. NCBI lineage: Bacteria > Pseudomonadati > Myxococcota > Myxococcia > Deltaproteobacteria bacterium. The sequence continues at coordinate 19,709 of SHYW01000046.1, forward strand.
CGGTTTGGCCGCTGTGGGGCTGCTTTTTGGCGAGGCCCTGTTAGTTAGTTGCGCTCGATCGCGCGGCTGGAACTGGGCTGTGCCGACGCTCCCGGTGCGCACTCTTGCGTCGGTGACACTCGCCTGCATTGTGTCGACGTTTGTAACGCCTTACCACTATTTACTGTACGCTCAAGTGTTTCGCTACATGTTTGTCGACGTCGGGAACTTTCAGTTCCTTGCCGAAATGCACCCAATGTTTTTTCGCTCACCTGGCGATTGGCTGGTTTTGACTCTAACTCTTTGTGCCGCATTCGCGTTGGGTTGGCAAAGGAAGTCGTCGCCATTTTCGATAATGTTGCTTTTGATCGCAGTGTTTGTTGGGTATCGTGCGCGTCGGGATGTCTGGATGATCGCGCTCGTTTCACTTGCAATTATCGCCGACACGGCTCGCTCCGTTGTGCCTAAAAGGGATGATGATGGCATCAGCAAAGGACAGTTGGGCGTCGCGATACTGATGTCGCTAGTTGCCGTCTATTTTCTCGGTCAGGGCCGCGGCATTGACGAAAGAAACCTCAAAACCATAGTCCAAGAAAAATTTCCAGTTCAAGCGGTAAGCTACGTTAAAAGTAATCGTCTCTCTGGGCCGCTTCTTAACCACTTCGATTGGGGCGGATTCCTGATCTGGAGTTTGCCGGGAGTTCCCGTTTCGATGGATGGTCGAACGGGACTATATGGCGATCGAAGAATTGAACGCTCCTTAGAGACATGGAATGGAGGGGTGGGATGGGAAACGGATCCGGATTTGCTGAACGCAAGACTCGTAATTGCTGAAAAAGATCGCCCTTTGACAAAACTCTTGCGGCATCAGGAAAACTTTAAAATCGTTTATGAAGATGGCACGGCTGTCGTTTTTATCCGGTTGATCGGATTTTAAGTTGGTGCGCCCTTTGTTGCTTTGTCTTGAAAGCGTTGGAAGCAAATATTCAGAGTGTTTTGGGACCGTTGAGAGCTAGCGGAAGTTCAATTCGTCAACTGTCCATAACAATGTCTCTTGCAATTCGCTTGAGAAAAACTACATTCAATCATCAAGGAGGATTTTTATCATGAAGAAATTTTACAATTTTGAATCAGCTTTATTAGCCCTGGCTCTATTGGTGAGTAATGGTTGCGGTACACAGCTGAGCGATTATCGCGAGATTCTGCGCCGCGTCGAGCGCATCGCCGGTGAGTTGGACTTGGATCAAGCGCGCAAGCCGCACGAAGTTTTGGCGTTTTACGGCGTGAAGAGCGGCTATAAGGTTGCGGACCTTTGGGCTGGACGCGGCTACTACACGGCGATTCTTTCCGAGACCGTGGGCGCGAGCGGATTAGTCTAGTCTACACGCAAAATCCTAACTCGCGCGACGAGATCAATCAGCGTTGGAAAGCGCCTAAGTTCGCCAATGTCAAAGTGGTCGATGGTACTTTTGACAAACTGCTGTTGCCGCAGGATGGCTCTCTCGATTTCGTCCTGATCCATCTCAATTATCATGATGTCGATCCGGCCATGCGCGGCGCCATGAACAAATCGATTCTCGGCGCGCTCAAACGGGGCGGCACCTACGCCGTGGTCGATCACTCGGCCAAGGACGGCACGGGCAACGAGGCGAATAAGACGCTGCATCGCATCGACAAAGGCCAAGTGATCAAAGACGTGACCGCCGCCGGTTTCACCTTCGGTAACGAAGGCGACATGCTGCGCGTGCCCAGCGACCCGCGCGATTTCAACGTCAACAAAGAGCGCAACAAAGACGATCGTTTTGTCTTGGCGTTTCAAAAACCGTAGGCTGTTACGGCTTCTTGGCTAGGAGTGGATGATGACTATTGTCCGACATTTGATCGATAAACGAATGCTACCGATGGTCGTCGCGTTAGCCTTCGCCGGCTGCGCGGCGACATCGATGGTGGTGAACTACGGCGAGATTCTCACCAACGTGAACCGTCCCGAAACGGAGCGCGCCATCGACGCGGTGCGCAAGCCCAACGAGGTGATGGCTTTCTACGGCGTGAAGAGCGGTCAAAAAGTCGCCGATATTTTAGCCAGCCGCGGTTACTATACGGCGATCTTATCGCAGCTGGTTGGCGCCCAAGGCGTTGTCTACTCGGCCAATCCCGCGCCGCGCCAAGAGTTGCACGACCGATTGAAGCAGCCGGGCATGAGTAATGTGCGCGTGCTCGATGGGCCGTTCGATAAATTGGCGCTGCCCCAGGATGCTTCGCTCGATTTTGTTTTGCTCCATCTCGATTATCACGAAATCGCCGCCGACGTGCGCGGCGCGATGAACAAACGCCTCATCGGCGCGCTCAAACCGGGCGGCAGCTACGGCGTCGTCGATCATTCCGCCAAAGAAGGCGTCGGCGACAGCGAAGCGAAAACCCTGCACCGCATGGACAAGCTGTTGGTAATTAAGGAGGCGACCAGCGTCGGTTTTCGCTTGGCCGAAGAAGGCAAGATGCTAAGCCGCGCCGACGACACGCGGGATTTTAGCGTCACCAAGATCCGCGACCGAAGCGATCGCTTTGTGCTCAAATTTGTCAAGCCGTGAGCGTTTGAATCCAGTTTGCGTCATCATACGGGCGCAGCATGATGCGCTCTTAGCAATTTTCTATTCGACTAGCGCAGCGCCGGCACCACTTGCTCGGCGAGCAGTTTGATCGCTTCATCATAATCCGGTCCGAGTTTGGCGAAGGCGACGTGGTCGTAGCCGAGCTTTTCGGCGTCGGCGACGAGTTCGATGATTTGATCTCGCACTTCTTCCGGCCTACCGGCGGCGTAGTAGCAGCGCAGCATTTGGTCGGTGACCAGTGTCGATGCTTGTTCGACCGTGGCGCCGGATTCGAAGGCGGCTTTCAATTTCAGCACTTGTTCGCGCGCTACTCCCATTCGACTATATTCCTCCGGCGTAAAACCCAGCGCTTCCCATTGCAGGATTGAATGCGCGACCTGGCGCTTGGGAAATTCGATCGCTGCTTCTCGGTTGCTGGAAATGGAAACATTCAGCTCGCAGACTTTGCGCAGCCGTTTGTTGGGATTCACAGCCTTCGCCGCAGCTTCAGCGGTTGCGATCATTTCTTCTAATCTGCCTGCTTTGAGCATCGGAATGTAAGTTCCTGAACTCAGCAATCCATCCATCACTTGGCCGCATAGACGCAATGCCTGCGGGCCGTTGCCGCCGCCGTAAAATTTGAAGCTCGCTTGGGGCTTGAAAGCGAGTTGGAATTTTCCGCTTTCTTGCAAGCGATAGTATTCGCAGAGAAAAGGATATTCGCCGTAGGAGAGTGCTTCGCCTGCGAGCGCGCGGCGCAATAGTTGGGTGGTCTCGCGGACCATGGCGATGGGCTTGGCCGTCTGCAGATGCTGCGGCGCTTGGCCGAGATCGCCGCGGGCGATGCCGATACTGATCTCTTCACCGGGGCGTAATTCCGATAACGCGCCGAGAGCGTCGGCGATGTCGAGCGGATTGTGAAAGTAGGGCACCATGACCGCGGTGCCCAGCCGGATCGGCACCCGCGCAGCGACGGCGGTCATGACCACCAGCTGGCTGCGGTAGCGGATGTTGTCGTTGAACCAGAGCTGGCAGAAGCCGTTATCGCGCGCCAGCTCGGCTTGGCGGATCAATTCGGGCACGGTGTAATGATTCGCCAGATGAGTGACGAATTGTAGGCCGAGCTCGCCGGTGAAGATTGCCATAGTTTGCTGTTCTCAGCGCTAGCGGCGTCGTTAGCTATTGGCCGATCTGATTTATCACCACGAAGGACACGAAGATCACGAAGTTCGGAATTTGAACTATCCGAACCCGTCGTGTCCTTCGTGCCTTCGTGGTGAAAGTATTATTTCGCTCGGTTAGAATTCAGTCACGTTCCGCAGTTTCATTTTCTTGCGCTTGGCCTGATCGAGGACGAATTTTCCCACGGCGAGATCTTCGTCGGCAATGCCGTTGGATTGGAAAAATATTCTTTTCGGCCGCGGTCGCGGCGCGCCGCCGGCGACGTATTTTTCCAGGGGGATAATATCTTCCCAGCGCGCGCTGCCGCTTTGGCAGGCTTCGACCAAGTCGCCGCTGTCGGCTTTCGCCGCGGCGATGTCGTCGGTGACGATCAAGTCCATGCGCCGGATTAAATCATTCGAGACCTCGTGTTTCACCGTGGCGTTGGCGCCGATGGAGGCGACCAGGACATCGTCTTTGAGATTGTTGCCGGTGGCCACCGGCGTCGTCGAATCGGTGGAGACGACCAAAATATCGGACAGTCCTTCGCACTCGTCGATGCTGTCGACTTCTTTCCAGTCGGCTTTGACGACTTTGCTCATTTGCTTGATGAAATCTTTGCGCCGTTTCGGCGTGCGGCCCCAGACGACTACTTGTTCGATGGCGCAGCTTTCGGCCACCGCTTCGACTTGAAAGGTCGCTTGCCAGCCGGGGCCGATGACTCCCAGCACTTTGCTGTTGGCCGGCGCGAGATATTTGGCCGCGACGCCGGTGGCGGCGCCGGTGCGCAGGCTGCTCAAGTAGGCCATGTTGACGATCCCTTGTATGCCGCCCTTGCCGCCGTGGAAAAGCGTGACGATGTTGGCGCCGGCGGCGTAGGAGCGCAGGCAGATCAAGTCAGAATCTTGGTGCCAGGCGGCCATCATGTTCAATTGCTTGGAGCTACCCTTCAAGCGGCGGCGCGGCACGCTGCGCATTTTTCCCGCGGCGCGGTCGCGGAACATTTTGTCGACCTGGGCGACGGCTTGGGACATGTCGATGAGTTTTCGAGTTTGCGCTTCGCTGATGATGACGGCCATGAATAAAAATCCTCCATGGGTTCTATAGCCTAAGGGTAAAGTTGGGGCAAGGCGTTGGGAATTTCGCCGGCGATCGTCTATACAACAGACGTTAACCCGCTACGTGCATGAAAAGGAGTCGGCGATGGCCCAGCCGACCAATCAAGCGAAACTTTGTCCCCATTGCGCCAACAGCGTCGCGCTTGACGCCGTGAAGTGTCCTTACTGCAAGGCGGAGTTGAGCGCGTCGTCGTCGCGCGATTTTGTGATTGGGACAGCGGCGGATAAAGAACCGGTTGAAACCCACGTGACCGTTACCGGCGAAACGCGGCCGATAAAATTCATCGCCTTTGGCGCGGCATTTTTGCTGCTGGCGTTAGTTGGCGGCGGCGTTTGGCTCAGCCAGCGCCGCGCCGGCGATTCGGCTCTCGGGCTTGGGGAAAAATCCAACGAGCTGCAGGAAAAAAATCAGACGATTAAAACTCTCGAAGCGGAGTTGGCGAAGCTGCGCGAGGGCAATCAAGGCAGCGCGAGCCAGACCGACGAACTCAAGAACAAACTCGCCGAGAGCCAAAAAGATCTGGCGGCGCTGGAAAAAAAGTTGGCCGATGCCAATCGTGAGATCGAGCGTTTAGCTTCAGCGCGGCAGACCGCGGCGCCAGCGCGCGCCAATCCGCAGCCGGCGAATTCATCATCATCACCACCGCCTCCACCAACGCCAGCGCGGCGAGTGGCGGAGCCGGGAATTTACGAAGTGGTGCGCACGACTTCGGTGTATGAGGAACCGTCCAGTACGGCGCGCGTGCTGACGCGGGTCGAGCGCACGACCCAGGTGACCGTGGTCCGCGCGGTCGGCGACTATCTCGAAGTGCGCTCGAAACACGATAACCCGCCTGGCTTTATTCGCGCCGATGATGCTATGTTCGTCGGCAGAGCCAACTGAGCGAATGGGGCCGGCGTGACAAGTTATTTCGTGCAATCATGGCGCATTCGATTTCATCCCGACAGCCAGCTCCGAAGGAACCGCCCCATTGGAAGAACCGGCAGCCATCGATTCGACAACCGCGAACATTCGAGCGCAGGGATTTTTAGCCCAAACTTTTTCCTCACTACGCCATAAAAATTATCGTTATCTGTGGTTCGGCACCGTCTGTATGAGCGCCGGCCAATGGATTCAGCAGGTGACGCTGGGCTGGTTGGTGTACGACATCACCGGATCGTCGGTGCTGCTCGGCATGCTCAACGGCCTGCGCGCTTTGCCGTTTCTGCTCGTCAGTCCGGTGGCGGGCGTGGTGGCGGACCGCACCGATCGCAAAAAAGTGCTGCTCTTCGCTCAGTATGTTTTGATGTTCACCACCGTACTCATGGGCACGGTGGTGGCGGCCGGCTTCGTGCGCATCTGGCAGGTGTTCACCTTTACTTTCATCACCGCTATCGCTTGGTCCTTCGTCGATCCGGTGCGCCAGAGCATGGTGCCATCGCTGGTGCCCAAGGAAGAATTGATGAACGCCGTAGCGCTCAACTCGGCGGCGTTCAACATGACTAAGGTCGTCGGACCATCGCTGGGCGGCTTGCTGATCGCGCTGTTCGGCGCCAGCGGCAATTTTTTCGTTCAAGGCGCGGCCTACGCCGGCGTGTGTCTTTCGATCTATTGGATGGTGGTGCCGGCCAATTCGGCCCAGGCGCGGCGCACCTCGGCGCTGGAAAATTTAAAAGAGGGAGTGAGTTATGTCTGGTCCAACGACGCGGTGTTCGCGCTCATGATCAGTGCCTTGATTCCGCGCGTCATCGCCATGCCTTACCAAACTTTGATGCCGGTGTTTCAAAAAGACGTGCTCAAGGTCGGGCCCGAAGGCTTGGGTATGTTGTACGCCGCCCCTGGGCTTGGCGCGTGTCTCGCCGGCTTTGCTCTGGCGACTTTGTCGAGCCGCATTCGTCGCCAAGGCATCGTTTTGCTATCCAGTTTGATCGCCCTCGGGATCGGCATGAATATTTTCGCCTGGACGACTTCGTTTGTCCTCGCGCTGATCGTGCTGGTGGCGATCGGCGCCTGCCAGATTTTTTATATGGCGACGACCAACACCATGCTGCAAGTGCTTGTGCCCGATCATTTGCGCGGTCGGGTGATGAGCATTTACATGCTCGACCGTGGGCTGATGCCGATCGGCGCCATGAGCGCCGGCGTCAGCGCGCACTGGATCGGGGCGCCGGCGACGGTGGGTTATATGGGCTTGGTGGTAATCGTGCTGGCGCTATTTCTCGCCTGGCGGTCGCCAGTGATCCGCGATCTGGCCGTCACCATGGACCATTGACTTGCCCCGGCTGAACTTCCTATGATCGTAACGCGATCGGGAGGCGTTATGAAATTTTTAGCGCTGCTGGTTTTTCTTCTTCATTCTACCGTCGGCATTCACGCCGCGGCCGGCCAAGGGTTTCGCGGCTCTTATAGCGCGCCGCGCGGCGCGGTCGTGACCAGCAGCTCCGGTTCCACGGTGATTGACGCGCGCTCGGGATTTGCCCACGGCACGGTGATCGTCAGTCCGCCGGTGCGAGGTTTTGCTGTGGCGCCCAACGTGCAGTTTTATGCGCCGCCGCTTGTCGTCGCGCCGCAGTTCGTGCCGCAACACTATTATCCCTACCGTTACGCGCCGGTGGCACGCTATCCGAGCGTGGTGATCATCGACACTCCTTACGTTTCGGAGCGGACGATCGTGACCCAAATCGCCCCCGGCGTGCTGCGGTCCGAGCGGCGTCCGACTGAAGTTCCTCCCGGCGATCCGCGCACGCGGACAGCCGGACAGTTGGCGCCCTTTGATCCGACGCCTCAGGAAGTGGTCGAACGCATGCTCAAGCTGGCCGCTCTCAATAGCGGCGACGTGCTCTACGATCTCGGCGCCGGCGACGGCCGCGTGGTAATCGCCGCGGCGAAAAAGTATGGCGCCAAGGCGGTCGGTTTCGAGATCGATCCTGGTCTAGTCAAGTTGGCGCGGGAAAATGTTCGTAAACAAGGCGTGGAGCATCTCGTCGAAATCCGCCAACAGGATTTTCTGAGTGCTGAATTATCGCCCGCTTCGGTGGTGACGTTGTATCTATCTTACGACGGCAACTTGGCATTGCGGCAGAAGCTCTTGAATGAACTCAAGCCCGGCGCGCGGCTGGTATCGTATACTTTCGACATGGGTCAGTGGCAGCCCAAGATCACGGAACGTTATCGCGACGGCGGCGGCGACATGCATGTGATTTATTTTTGGCAGATCGGCGAACCGCTGGCGTTCCGTTAAGCGCGACAGTGCTACAATCAAAAAAGGAAGAACATATTCACCACGAAGGACACGAAGAGCACGAAGGTCGGAGTAATAATTATCCGAAACCTTCGTGTCCTTCGTGCTCTTCGTGGTGAGATAGGTCTTCTCATTCAACGGGAAAATTTGGAGCTTTACTAAAACAATGAACGGCGGCGAGCACATTGCACGTCTACTCTTAGGCTTCGTCATTTGGTTGCCGATTGGCAATGCTCACGCGCAAGACTTGCGCGCGATTCTGGCCGATCGCGATCGGCCGGACAACGAACGGGCGATGGATGGGGATCGTAAGCCGGAACAGCTGATAATATTTTTCAACGTGAAGGTTGGCGCGAAAAGCGCCGATCTGATGGCGGGAGCGGGTTATTACACGGCGCTATTGGCGTTGACCGTCGGTCCCAGCGGTGTGGTCTACTCGGCGAATCCGTCGATCAAGCGGCAAACCCGCGAGCGTTTCAGCGCGCCTCGTTTCGCCAACGTTAAATTACTGGAAGGGGCGATGGAGCAAGTGGCATTGCCGGCCGACGGCTCGCTGGATTTTATCTTGATCCATCTCGACTATCATATGATCGGCGCGCCGGCGCGGCTGGAGATGAACCGGCGAATTTTCGCTGCGCTCAAAAGCGGCGGGATTTACGGCGTGGTCGATCACGCCGCCAAAGAAGGCGCCGGCGAGGACGACCGCAAGAAATTGCATCGCATCGACAAACAGATCGTGGTCAAAGAAACCGCCGGCGCCGGTTTTAGATTCGCCAGCGAAGCACTCATGCTGCGCCACGCCGCCGACGCTCACGATCAGCCGTCACAAAAACTCTACGGTAAAAGCGATCGCTTCGTTGTGGCGTTGCGCAAGCCGTAGCAGGTTGCTGAAAAACTCTATCGGAGTCCTTCGACAAGCTCAGGACGAACGGAGATGGACTTGAAGTAATTCCGTTCATGCTGATCCCTCGACAGGCTCGGGACTAAAGGCTGTCGAGGGGGCCGCCCTGAGGCCGCTCGAAGGGTCGAAGCGTGTTCCAAATTATTTATGCCGTGCTGCCATACAACTTATCGATGAAACCGGTGTCGTCGATCTTGCGCAGATAGTGCAGGTCCCAGGGCTCCATTGGTCCGATGTGTTGCATCTTGGGATCTTTGCCGACGTCGAGATCGTAGACGTTTTGAATCGCCGCCGGCAGCGGATAGGGTTTCTTGTTGAGCAGCTTGGCCCACTCCCGTTGCAGGTGCACGTAGTATTCATCTTCCGGCAGACCGAAACGGGTGGCTAAGTTTTTCTTCAAGATGGCTACGACTTCCATCGGTTTAGTCTTAAAGTAGTGCAGCGCTTCGATGAAGCCTTTGATGAAGGCGTCGACGGTCTCCGGGTTTTCCTTGATGTAGTCGGTGGTGGCGAGCAGCGTGGTGTTGTGAATCACCGGCCGGTCCGGCAAGTCGACGACGTGCAAGCCCTTCTTGATGCCATAAAGATCGAAGGGCATATCGACCAGCGCGGCGACCGCTTTGCCGGCGGTGATCTCGTCGACGAAGTCCAAAAACTTTCCCGAAGTGTCGTCGATGACGTCCATATTGATTTCGCTAGGCTTGAGGCCGCAGATTTCCAGCACCGCGCGCAGATTGCCCGACACGCAGGGCGCCTTGGAATGGCAGACGATTTTTTTGCCTTTTAAATCTTCGACAGTTTTGATTTCCGGTATCGCCACCAACCGATCGTCCCAATTGTTTTGCGCCTGGGCCAAATAGGTCAGCCGTTTTTCACCCTTGGCGCGTTCGCGATAGGTTTCGTGATGCAGGCCGCTCAGAAAATCGATCTCGCCGGCAAGCGCGAGCTTGGCGCGGTGCGCCATGGTCGGTGCTTTGGCACCGCCGACGATGTGCAAATCGATTTCGAAGCCGTATTTCTCCATGACCTTCGATTCTTTGAAGACGTAGAGAAATGGCAGATGGGATGAATCGCTGGCGAGCAGATCGAGCGTGCGCATGGTTTGTCTCCTTACTTGGGTTCGGAATGAATCGTTAATGCCGTGAGTGTCTCTTTAACGCAGGTTGCGGCCGATGTTCAAACGGTTTGAATGAATATCCCTCGATACAGCCCTGCGGGCTTACTCGGGGAAACGGAAGCTTACATGGCCGCGGTCCTGAGTAGGCTCGGAGAGCCGTAGCGAAGGGTGTATTTAGTTTCGACGTTTTGAACGGATGTTAATTCCGGCAGCTAGAAGTCCCGTCGACCTTCGTTCCATTCTTGGGCCTTGATGACTTTCCCGGTGACTGCGGGTCTATCTTGTTGGGCGAGAAACAGCACTAGCGGCACGACCACTTCAGGCTCCTGGCCGCCGCGGCCGTCGACGTTGACCCGGCCGCCGGGATGGATCGCGTTGGCACTGATGTTGTGAGAGTGACTTTCCTTGGCGACGGTTTTCATCAACCCTTCCACCGCATGTTTCGAGGCCACATAGGCGGATTTGCCGGCAACGCCTTGATGGCCGGCGTTGGATGAGATGCCGAGGATGACGCCGTGTTGCTGTCGGATCATGTGCGGCAAGGCGAAATGGGTGCACAGATAGACCGCGCGCAGGTTCACGCCCATGAGCAAATCCCAATCGCTTACCGGCACTTGGTCTGTCGGTCGTTGGCGCAAGCAACGCCAGTCTTCGTAGACGCCGTCGTCGTGAACTTCCATACGCAGGCCGGCGTTGTTGATCAAGATGTCGAGCCGGCCGAACTTCTGAACGCATAAATTGATCAGCTCTTGCGCCGAGGATTCCTGGCTCAAGTCGCCGACAAAGAATTCTCCGATGCGACTCCGTGCGGCGATCTCTTGTTGAACTTTTTTGACGCCGTCATCGCGCACGTCGGCGAGCATGACTTTGGCGCCGGCGATGGCCAGACCGAGCGCCATGGCGCGGCCGAGACCGCTGCCGGCGCCGGTGACGATGGCTGCTTGTTCGGTGATTTTCATAGTTTCAGCAATTCGTGGGTTTTAAGAATCTCCCCTAGCCGCTCTTTTTCAAAGAGGGAACTCGATCGCAGAATCTTTCCCCCTTTGAAAAAGGGGGATCAAGGGGGATTTTCTTATCAGACAAAAACTTTGCATCACAGTCACATTCCCAGTTCGCGCTGCACTTCGCGCAAGAGTGTCATGTCATGGGCGACGCTGACCGGCACGTTGGTTTTCTTAGTCTGCTGCTGGATGAAAGCCCATTCGATGCTCAGGTCGTCGTCGGTCAGCAAGCCGTTTTTGCTGAAGCCGGGCTTGGCCAGCTCCAGCGAGCGCGCGGCGTCTTTTTCATTTGCCCGGGTCCAGTCCATTAATATCTTCGTCGTCTCTTTGGGATTCGTTTGCAACAGTTGCAGGCTCTTCAACGTGGCTCGGATGGTGCGCTTGAGCAATTCCGGTTCCTTTTTAATTTTGTCCTCGTGCACGCCGAGACCGGCGATGGGATTGGCGATGATTTCCGCGGTGTTGCCGAGCAGGCGGTAGCCACGGTTTTCCATTTGCACGTTGGTCGGCAGCGGCATCAAGCTGCCCTGGGCGATATTTTTCTCCATAGCGGCGACGCGCGCCGGCGTCGCGCCCATGGCGAGCAGTTGATATTCGCCTTTCTTCAATCCCAGGTGCTGCAAATGTTTTTCCGTGAGAATCGCCTGGGTATTGCCGAAGGAGCTGACCGCGAAAACTTTGCCTTTGAGATCGTTGGCGGAAGCAATCTCCGGGCGCACCACCAGAGAAAACAGCGGTCGTGAATTTAACGCCGCGATCACTTTGGTTCCCAAGCCTTGCATGGCGCCGTTGAGTACCGGCGAGATGTTCAACGAAAAGTCTATATAGCCGTTGGCCAGCGCGATGGTGGCGACGTTGCCGTTCATCTGGATCAGTTGCGGTTCGAGCCCTTCGCTGCGAAAGAAACCTCTTTCGATGGCGACCTTGACCGGAAACCAAGTCATGCTCACCGCCGAGTAGGACAGCGTGATCTTACGCGCCTCGGCGCCGGCGGTGAGATCAGGTCGCGCAAACCCGATCAGTGACAGTACCGAGAGGAGAAGGAGTGTGTTCATTTGATGGTTACCGATTCATTTGGGCAATGTTTTCACCACGAAGGCACGAAGGTCACGAAGGGTTGAAAATGTGTTTCCTAACTTCGTGCTCTTCGTGTCTTCGTGGTGAGGCGTCTGTTATTTTTTCGTCGGCACTTCCAGCGGTAGATCCGTGCGGTCGCCCCATTCCTTCCACGAGCCGATGTAGTTGCGGACTTTCGGATAGCCCAGTAGTCGCAGAGCGATGTAGCCGTGGGCGGCGCGGTAGCCGCCCTGGCAGTAGGCATAGACTTCTTTCTCAGGTGTGATGCCGGCTTTGTCGTACATCGCTTTCAGTTCTTGGTTCGATTTGAACTTGCCTTCGGCATTGAGGTTGTCGGTCCATTCGATGAGGATTGAGCGCGGGATCGCACCGCCGCGGGCGGCCCGTACCGTAGTGCCGAAATGTTCGCCGGCGCTGCGGGTGTCGAGGATAACGGTGTCTTTCTCATCGAGGGCGCGCAAAACATCATCGGCGGTGGCCAGAACCTCGCGCCGTTCGGCGGTTTTGAAGGTCGATGCCTTTGGCGCTGCTCCGTCGGTGGTCACCGGCGCGCCGCCGGCGCGCCACGCTTGCATGCCGCCATCAAGTATCTTGACGTTTGGATGGCCGTAGTATTCCAAAAACCACAGGCCGCGAGCGGCGCGCATGCCGGAGTTCTCTTCGTAAAAGACCACTTCTTTAGTTTCGCTGACGCCGCGCAGTTCGAGCACGTGATGGATCATGAACATGAACGCTTTGAGCGGCGCGTCGCTGGTGTCGGCGAGGCTTAAACCAAAAAGATCGAAGTGGGTGGCGCCGGGAATATGGCCCTTGGCATAGTCTTCGGCCGGCCGGGTATCGATGATGCAAAGATCCGCCGCGCCGAGTTTGTTCCGCAGCGTGGCGGCGTCGATGAGCAGTGTCTCGCGGCTGTATTGCTTTTCCATAGTCTCCCTATAACACTAGTGGAAATGGCACTGCAAATTATCTTGCGGCGTTTGCACTCGCGGCGATGTCTCGCGCGTGGCATCGCGCTGCTCGGCTGTTGGCTGATGACGGTGAGTTTCACTTATAAGCTGGCCGTGCCGGGACGCAAGCTGACGTTTCCCGCGAGCCATTATGCGCATCCCGATTTCAAAACCGAGTGGTGGTATTACACCGGGCAGTTGGCAACTGACAGCGGCAAACGGTACGGCTACCAGGTGACATTTTTTCGTTTTGGTTTGCGCGATCGGCAAAAGGATTCGCCTGGCGCGCCGCTGTTCAGAGATCTTTATATGGCGCATTTCGCGCTAACGGATATCGCCGGCAAGAAAATGCTTTTCCGCGAACGCATCAATCGCGGTTTTGCCGGCAATGCTGCTGTGAGCGGCAGCGGCGACAAGGCGGGCGCGGCGACGGATCGCTATCTGGTTTGGAACGAAGACTGGAAAGTGAGCGGCGATGGGAGCCATCATGCGATTGAGGTCAACGAACGGGGCACGCATTTGCGGCTGTCATTGAATTCCCTCAAGGCGCCGGTCCTGCATGGCGATAAAGGTTTGAGCCAAAAAGACGCCGGCGAGGGGAGGGCTTCCTACTACTATTCGCTGACGCGCATGCAGACCGATGGCGAGCTGACATTTGACGGCAAAAAGGAAAAAGTCCGCGGCGTCACTTGGATGGACCACGAGTTCGGCAGCAATCAGCTCGGCGCCGATCAAGTGGGCTGGGATTGGTTCAGCATCCAGCTCGACAACGATACTGAGTTGATGCTCTATCTCATGCGCCGCAAGGACGGCTCGGTGGACCCGCATTCGAGCGGCACTTTGATTGGCGCCGATGGCACGAGCAAGCATCTCGCCTTGAAAGATTTCCAAGTCGAAGTGTTGGAGCGCTGGAAAAGCGCCAAGAGCGGCGCCAACTATCCGATGAAATGGCGCGTGACGCTGCCCAGCGAACAAATCGAATTGGAAATCAGTCCGGCGTTCGCCGAGCAAGAACTCGGCACGCAGCGCAGCACCCGGGTAACTTATTGGGAAGGCGCGGTGCGGATTCGCGCCAAGGTGCGCGGCCAAACGGCCAACGGCGCCGGCTATGTCGAGATGACGGGCTATGCGGGGAAGCTGACGATATGACCGGACGCTCCTCATAGAGGTGGCTTTACAGCTTAAAAGAGCTGTGTGATACTACTAAGCGGTTTGTATTACAATCGGAGGCGGGCATGTCGAAAAGCGTACGATTCAATCACCAACAGGAAGCGCTCCTGGAGGCGGCCGCGCGGGCGTTAGGTGTTTCTCAGTCAACGCTGATCCGGGAAGCGATCGATGAAAAGTGCCGAGAGGTACTAAGACCGCCGCTTGCTCAGAGCTTAGCGCCGTTCATTGGGCGCATAAAATCCACTGGCGGACTAGCCCGTAAAACCGGTCTCGCTTTCAAGCGCGCCTTGTTGGAGAAAAAAGCTAGATGATTCTCACGGACGCCGGCCCGCTGGTTGCTCTCATCGACAAAGGAGAGCCTGATCACGATGCTTGCGTGGCGTGTCTGCCGAATCTGACCGGTCCCATGGTCACGACGTGGCCCGCTTTCACGGAGGCCATGTATCTTCTCGGTGAAGCCGGCGGTTGGCGGGCGCAGGGAATGCTTTGGAGCATTCTTCAGCAGAGCGATGTCGAAATTGCTGTCCAAAGTTCCGATGACTATGATCGCATGCGCGTCTTGATGCAAAAGTATCAGGATCTTCCCATGGATTTGGCCGATGCATCCCTTGTCCGATTGGCTGAAGAGCGTCGTGTACGGGATATTTTTACACTGGATGAGCGGGACTTTCAGATCTACCGCATTCACGGTCGCCAGAGTTTCCGGCTGTGGCCGGCGAAGTAGTGGGCTGGTCGTATTAGTCACTCCGTTTAAAGATTCAGCCGGTGGCGAGGCGGATCTCAAACGGATCATCGACACTGTTTTGCCGCGGCTAAAGGAGATCACTCGATGAGTCGGATATTAGCCACTAAAGGAACTGAAGTTGAGAAGCCAGTGGACTATTCCACTCTCACAGTTAAAGAGCTTCAGAAACGAATCAAAGATTACGAAACGAAATTTGGCGGCTTCGCTAAATTTTTGCGCGGCTACGATTGCGAGTCCGCTGCGCCAGACGACTATCAGACTCTGATCGATTGGAAATGTTTTCTAAATGAACTTAAAGGCAGAAGGGGCGCGGGGCTTTCTCTGGTTAAAGGCGGTAAAAGTAAGCCGTACTAACTGTTCGTTCGATTGAGCGCTTGAACTCTGTCACGTCCACCCAACCGGATCTACGCTTCCGGGTCAACGTTTGCTGTTGATAGTCATAGGCGCTATTGATTTGCCGCGGATAACCAGCAAGTCTCCTTCATGATTTCTGATTTGGCAAAACGAATTAGGAACTATTCCCAAACCCAAGGCCTAATTTTTCCGTGCGACCATATTCTGGTCGCAGTTTCCGGCGGGCCGGATTCGGTTGCGCTGCTGCTTTTGCTATTCGAATTGCGCGAGGAGCTTGAACTCCAGCTCGAAGTGGCTCACTTGCAGCACGGCATTCGCGGTGAAGAGGCCAAGGAAGATGCGCGCTTCGTCGCGGAGTTGGCGCACGGACTTGGTCTGCCGTTTCATCTCAAAGAGATCGATTTGCCGGAAATTATTTCCACCGCGGGCAAGGGCAATCTCGAAGCGTTGGCGCGCGATGAGCGCTATCGCTTTTTCGCCGATGTGGTTGCCGCGCGCGGGCTGACGAAAGTCGCCGTGGCGCACACTCAAGACGATCAGGCGGAGACCCTGCTGATGCGTTTCTTACGCGGCGCGGGCATGACCGGGTTGTCCTCTATGGCGCCGTCACAGCGAATGTCATCGCTTGCAGATCTCACTGTGATTCGGCCGCTGCTGGGCGTGTCGAAGCGCGAGCTTCTAGATTATCTGGCTGAGAAGCATCAGACGTATCGGTCGGATCGGACCAATCAGGATACCGCCATGCTGCGCAATTGGGTTCGCCTCGAACTGCTGCCCAAGATCGGTGAGCGGCTGGACGGCAGATTGAATGAGCGTTTGGCCCAGCAGGCCGAGTTGCTGCGCGACGAAGACGAAGCGCTGGCGCAACTGGCGCGTGGCAAATTGGCGGAGGTTCGCGACGGCGAGAGTTTGCGCCGACAAGCGTTACTGGACGAGCCCCAAGCGTTGCAACGGCGGATTTTGCGCTTGTGGATCGAATCGCTGCGCGGGAACCTGCGCAGCCTCGACTTCGTTCACATCAAAGATATGTTGCAATTGATCGCCCATGGCGCGCCCCACGGGCGCTTCGCGCTGCCAGGGCGCTGGCAGCTAGAGATCGAGTACGATCGGGTGAAGTTGGTTCGCCTCATCGGACGGCGCACTCGGTCCTGTTATACCTGCGACTTCGTCATCGGTTCGTCGCTAGCGCTCGCGGAAGCGGGCTGGACGGTCGAAAGCGAGCTTCTCGCCAGCCCGGCGCGCTTGCCGGCGGATCCGATGGAGGCGTTTTTCGATGCTGCGCGCTTGCCGCCGGGTTTGGTTATTCGGAATTTTCGAAACGGCGACTTTTTTCAGCCCTTGGGTATGACCGGACATAAGAAAATCAAAGAGCTGTTTATGGAAAAGAAGCTGTCGCTCTCGGCGCGCGCCCTTTGGCCGCTTTTGGCGGCGCCGCGGGAGGTTCTTTGGATTCCTGGCCACGGCCGTAGCGAGGTCGCTAAAATAACTCCTGGGACAACCTCAATTTTGCGGCTAAAACTTGTGTCATTGCGCACTTAGGGATTTAAACTCTATGTGTCGTGGCAACGTCAATATGTCATGTTAACAGCAACGCGATTATGTCAGGGTAGTGCGTTGGGTTGAGGTCGTAAGTTAGAAACCTGGCCATAGCGGAACCCCACCTTGTTGGAGTTGGTTCGATATAGGCCAAGTGTGTGCGTC
>SHYW01000047.1 GCA_009692615.1 Deltaproteobacteria bacterium
TGGCGCGCTGCTGCAAATCCATCG
This sequence comes from Deltaproteobacteria bacterium, assembly GCA_009692615.1. Lineage (NCBI taxonomy): Bacteria > Pseudomonadati > Myxococcota > Myxococcia > Deltaproteobacteria bacterium. The sequence continues at coordinate 25 of SHYW01000047.1, forward strand.
AGAGCTGGAAGAATCGGCGAGTGTTGCCGGCGACAACTGGTTCGGCATATTTAGGCGGATTCTTGTGCCATTGCTCTCGCCCGCCTTTCTCGCTGTAGGGGTAATCATTTTTCTCACCGCGATGAAGGAGATCAGCGTCATCATCATTTTGTATTCAACCGATACCAGGGTATTGTCCTTACTCATGTTTGAGCATTACATCGGGCATTCGCCTGAGAAGGCCATGGTGGTCGGCACGATCATTACAGCGCTCGTCACCGTAACGGCGCTGGCGGCGAGACGTCTTGGTTTGAGGATTGGCGCGCGAGAATAGCTCAACGGTGAATCAATGTAGCTTTACTTGTCGAGCTATTCTGCAGTGCGCTCCATGGCGGACTGGAAAGCATGTGAAAAGTACAGTAAGCAGTAGGCATTACCGCGGCGAGGAACCGAGATGGCAATTTTGTCTCTGTCGATAGCGTTGTCCCATTACGACCGGCATATACCGTTATTCGACGGCTCGGTGACGGCTGAGGGTGTCAATGGCGGAGAGAAAATGTGCCAGATAGCGGCGCAATAGTGTACCAGTCGGGTACATTAGAGGCGGTAGGATTGAATTGAATTCATTCAGTTCAATCCTACCGCCAAATCTTGCGATTTTCAGAGGTAAAATTAGGATTTAGGGCCATCGTTTAGCGCGTTTTTTTGAAACACGACATTTGGGTCAGATTTTTGCTTGCTTATGGTTTTCTCAAACGATTCGATCCTGGGGCTTTTCTTACTGTCCGCCTTTTGTCCGTGTACGTGAAACAACAAGCCCCAAGAGCTACCACCTACGGCAGCGCTCGGGGCTTGTTTTTGTTGGGCTGTGTAGGCTCGTCTAGGTTCTAGTCACGATTGATCTTCGAATGGCGTTCAAAAAAAAGAATGCCAGCCTTCTAAAATTCTGAAAAAAATCTGGAGAAATTTTGTTTGTGAGGTTCTGGCCATGACTATGGACCACTGAAAACCAATATTTAAATGCCACCCCCTTCAACCGCGACGCATCCGATCCGCGCGACAATGGCCGCCGAAAGATTCCACACGATCGCCGCGGGCCGGCTCTTTATCTTCGCAACGGAACGTTGATTCGTGGAACCGGAACCGTTCCGGTTTTTGTGGGAATTGACGGGTAAAACGCGGGACTTTCGTGATTGACAAGCATAGCTTGTCAGCCTAAGATATTTCTCAATGATCGCGTCGTTTAAGCACCGGGGTCTTAGGATGCTTTTTGAAGACGATGACCCGCGCCGGCTATCGGCGGCCCAGGTGGACAAGATCAAACGCATCCTCGCCCGGTTGGATGAATCGACAGAAATAAAGCATATGGCCTTACCCGCCTTCGGGCTCCATCCGCTCAAGGGCGATCTCAAAGGCTTCTGGGCGGTCTCGGTGTCGGGCAACTGGCGCATCATCTTTCGCTTTAACAATAGCAACGCGTACGATGTCGATCTCGTCGATTATCACTAGGAGAAAAAACCATGGCCATGAAAAACCCGCCCCATCCCGGACTGTCGGTGCGCTACGATTGCCTTGAAGCGCTCAACATCTCGGTAACCCAAGGCGCGAAAATCCTCGGCGTCACGCGCCAGGCGCTCAACAACCTGGTGAACTGCAAAGCGGCGATCTCCCCTGTAATGGCGATCCGGCTCGACAAAGCCTTCGGCGGCGGCGCCGAAACCTGGCTTCGACTCCAGGCCACCTACGACCTCGCCCAGGCGGCAAAGTACGCCGACAAAATCAAAGTCCGGCGCGTCGCCTAAGCCCCTAAAATCAATTTTACTCCAGCGAACTGTCTCCATCCCCTGTCTCCAACAATATTTCCGTTAGCAAATCCAACAAGTTGGAATCACTGTCCACGCGGCTCATATCCGCGGCGTCGCAAGTTCGACTCTTGCCACCGCCACCAACTTTCTCCCTAGAATTTATTCGTCCAGTCCGAACGCCCATACTTCTGTCGCGTCAATTCATCCGTGCGCTGCCACCGCAGCACGCCAACTTCACTATCGGCCTGCCAAATATCTCGCAGCCCCCGGACCAAGTGGTCGGCGCTGAGTTCCAGATTGGCGACGAATTCTAAATGGCGCCGATTATCGCGATACTCGGGCTGCTTCGGCGGTAATAACAAACAGCGCTCGATCACCGCGAGATCGAACTTAACCAGAAACGTGCCGTGCACCAGCACGTAGCGCGCTTTGCGATATTGGGAATTGCCGGAGAATTTGCGTCCGCCAATCGTCAGATCGCTCACCCCGCTAACGGCGATTTCGCGTCCGGTTGAGCTTTCGATCAATTGGCGGTGGCGTTGCAGAACAAAGTCAAAAGCTCCGGCAATATTTTTTATTTCGTGAAATTGAGCATCCAAGATCAACGAGTAATTGAGACAGCCGGGCCCGAGCACCACGGCGCCGCCGCCGCTCACCCGGCGCAGGATGGGAATCTGCGCCGCACCGCACGCCGTGACATTGGCTTCCGCGGCCAAGCGATTCGAATGACCGAGCACGACAAAATAATTTTTCGGCTGCCAAACTCTCAACAGGCCGCCGTCCATGAAGTCATTTTCACACGATTCAAGCAGCGCTTCGTCACAAGCGAGATTGCGCGCCGGTTCGGCAAATGTGAGATCGAGATATTTCACGAAATTCAGTTGATTTTGGTTTCGATTTGTTGTCTGTTAAATCATCGAGGAATGGTCGCGAATGGCAATCGAAGATAAATCCAACAGCAGCGAAACTGCGGCCGATGGCGCTTACGGCAACGGCAAAACTGTCAAACACAACCCTCATCAATCCATCGCTTCCCTCGAATATATCCTTGAGTATATTTTAAAGAGCGAGGAATCGGAACAGGCCTCGATGTTGCTCGAAGAGCTCGCCGACCGCCTGCGCGAATCGGGCGTGAAGATTCCGCACATGGTGAGCACGCCTTATCGCAACACGATTCCGCCCGAGAAAGAGCCGCCCTATCCAGGCAACCGCGAGATCGAGCGGCGCATCAAAAGCTACGTGCGCTGGAACGCCATGGCGATGGTGGTCAAAGCCAACCGGCTCCACGCCGACATCGGCGGCCATATCTCGACCTACGCTTCATCGGCAACACTGTACGAGGTCGGCCAAAACCATTTTTTCCGCGGCAGCGACGGGACGAATTACGCCGACATGGTTTACTTCCAGGGCCACGCTTCACCCGGCGCTTATTCCCGTGCCTATGTCGAATGGCGCATCAACGCGCCCAAGCTGCATCACTTCCGCCAAGAACTTTCATCGGTCGGCGGCTTGTCCTCCTATCCGCATCCATATCTAATGCCCGACTTTTGGCAGTTCCCGTCGGTTTCCATGGGACTGGCGCCGATCATGTCGATTTATCAGGCACGCTTCGTGCGCTATTTGAAAAGCCGCGGCATGCTCACCGCCGAAGAGCCGCGCATCTGGTGTTTCGTCGGCGACGGCGAAATGGACGAACCGGAATCCTCCGGCGCGCTTTCTCTCGCCTCGCGCGAGAATCTCGACAATCTCGTTTGGGTGGTCAATTGCAACTTGCAACGGCTCGACGGTCCGGTGCGCGGCAATGGCAAGATCATCCAAGAACTCGAAGCTCTGTTTCGCGGCGCCGGTTGGAATGTCATCAAAGTCATCTGGGGTTCCGATTGGGATCCGTTATTAGAAAAAGACACCAAAGGTCTACTGTTGAAGCGCATGGAAGAAGCCGTGGACGGCGAATATCAAAAATATTCGGTGGAACCCGGCAGCTACACGCGCAAACATTTTTTCGGCAAATATCCCGAGCTGGCCGAGATGGTCAATCACCTGTCCGACGAACAGATCCATGGTTTGCTCCGCGGCGGCCATGACCCGATGAAAGTTTATTCCGCGTATAAGGCCGCCGTCGAACATAAAAGCGGGCCGACGGTTATTTTAGCTAAGACCGTCAAAGGCTACGGCATGGGCGAAGCCGGCGAGGGGCGCAACATCACGCATCAGCAGAAAAAGCTCAACGAGCGCGAGCTGCGCGAGTTTCGTAGCCGCTTCGAAATTCCCATCCCCGACGAAGAAGTGGTCGAGACGCCTTTCTATCGAGCGCCGCTCGACAGCGCGGAGACTCAGTATCTACTCGAACGGCGCAAAAAACTCGGCGGCTTTCTGCCCGAGCGCAAAGTACGCGCCAAACCGCTCGCGGTTCCCGGCGCGGAATATTATCAAGAGTTTCTCAAGGGCAGCGGCGAGCATTCGATTTCGACCACCATGGCGGCGGTGCGGCTGATGACCAAACTCTTGACCCACGAGAGTATCGGCAAAAATATCGTGCCTATCATACCGGACGAAGCGCGCACTTTCGGCATGGACTCGCTGTTTCGTCAGATCGGCATTTACGCTTCCAAAGGCCAGCTCTACGAACCGGTGGACAGCGAAACGCTGCTTTACTATAACGAGACCAAAGACGGACAAATTCTCGAAGAAGGCATCACCGAAGCCGGCGCCATGTCGTCCTTCGTCGCCGCCGGCACCGCCTACGCCAATCTCGCGGTCAACTTGATCCCCTTCTATTTTTATTACTCGATGTTCGGCTTTCAAAGAATCGGCGACTTCATTTGGGCCGCCGCCGACAGCAAAGCCAAAGGTTTTCTCTTCGGCGCCACCGCCGGCCGCACGACGCTCAACGGCGAAGGACTCCAGCATCAAGACGGCCACAGCCATTTATTGGCGAGCACGATTCCAACTTTGTTTACCTACGACGCCGCCTACGCCTACGAAGTTGCGATCGTCATCAAAGACGGCCTGCGCCGGCTCTACGCCGAAGGCGAGGAACATTTCTACTATCTAACGACTTACAACGAGAGCTATCCCATGCCGGCCATGCCCGAGGGCGCCGAAGAAGGCATCTTGAAAGGCATGTACAAGCTCAAGCCGGCGACCAAACGCAAAAAATACAAAGCTCACCTGTTCGGCAGCGGGCCGATCTTGCGCGAAGCTTTGCGCGCCCAGGAAATTCTCGCCGAGCAATTCGACGTCGCCGCCGATGTTTGGAGCGTGACCAGTTATAAATTGCTACGCGGCGACGCGCTCCGAGCCCAGCGCTGGAACCGGCTCCATCCCACCGCCACGCCGAAACAATCCTATCTCGAAACCCTGTTGCGCGATGAAGAAGGCGTGTTCGTCGCGGTCTCCGATTATATGAAGATGGTTCCCGATCAAATCGCCCCATGGGTTCCCGGCGGCCTCACCACCTTGGGCACCGACGGCTTCGGCCGCAGCGACACCCGCGCCAACTTGCGCCGCTTTTTCGAGATCGATGGCGAGTCGACCGCCATCGCCACGCTTTACGCGCTGCATCAAAAAGAAGCCTTCCCGGCGCAGGTCGTCCAAGACGCGATTCGCAAACTCGGCGTCGACCCGGAAAAGCCATTTCCATTTTACGTTTAACTCCTCAGATAATTGCCGCGAATATTTTCCATGGATGTAAAACTTCCCCAGCTTGCTGAAGGTGTCGAGGGCGGCACCGTCGTGACGATCTTAGTCAGCGAAGGCCAAGAAATAAAAAAAGACCAACCGTTCATGGAACTCGAAACCCAGAAAGCGGTGGGCTCTATCCCCGCGCCGCAATCGGGCCGGGTGACGAAAATCTACGTTAAGCAAGGCGCGGAAGTTTCCGTCGGCCAAGCGCTGATCGCCATCGAAACTGGCGCCGCTGCAAGTGTTGCGGTGGCCGCGACGAAAGCAAATGACAGCGCACCCGCAGCGCCGTCCAGTGCAGCCGTAACCCATCCGCCGGCGCAAACAGCGCCAAGCACTTCGAGCGAATATCGTTACGAATCGAAGAGCAGCATGGCGCCGCCGGCCGCGCCGTCGATCAGAAAAATCGCCCGCGAACTCGACATCGATTTAACCCGCGTCAAAGGCAGCGAGGCCGGCGGCAGAATCGTTCTCGCCGATCTGCGCGCCTACATTCAAAATTTGCAGCAGCTGGCATTGCACGGCGCTCCGGTCGCTCAAGCAATACCGAGCGCAGCACCATCCGCGCCGGCTAGCGCGGAAGCCATCGACTTCGCCAAGTGGGGAACGATCCGGCGGGAAAAAATGTCGCCGCTGCGGCGCACCGTCAGCCGGCGCATGGTCGAGTCTTGGACGACGATTCCCAAGATCAATCAATTCGCCGACGCCGACATCACCGCGCTTTTGGCGCTGCGCAAAAAACATCTGGCCGCCTACGAGAAGCAAGGCGCGCATTTGACGCTGACGGGTTTCTTACTCGCGGTGCTCGGACGGGCGTTGAAAACATTCCCCCGCGCCAACGCCAGCATCGATGACAGCGCTTTGGAAATCGTCTTCAAAGACTATTGCCACATCGGCGTGGCGGTGGACACCGAAGGCGGGCTGATCGTGCCGGTGCTGCGCGACGTCGACCAGAAAAATCTTTTGCAGTTATCCAAAGAACTGCACGCGCTGACGGAAAAAACCCGCCAGCGCAAGATCGCCATCGAAGAACTGCAAGGCGGCAGTTTTACGATTTCCAATCAAGGCAGCATCGGCGGCAGCCACTTCACGCCGATCATCTACGCGCCGCAAGTCGCGATCCTGGGCGTCGGCAAAGGCAACCCGACCCCGGTGGCGCGCGACGGTAAAATCGCCATCCGCACCATGCTGCCGCTGTGCCTCGCCTACGATCATCGCGTCCTCGACGGCGCCGACGCCGTGCGCTTTTTAATGGCAGTCGTCGCCGGCTTGGAAAACTTCGACGAAGCTCTGGTCAAACTGAAATAGATTTTATTTTTAAATATGGAACCGATCAGCACTGAAATCCTCGTTCTGGGCGCCGGCCCCGGCGGCTATTCCGCGGCATTTTACGCCGCCGACAAAGGCAAGAAAGTTATTCTGGTCGAACAAAGTCTCCGGCTCGGCGGCATCTGTTTGAACGTCGGCTGCATTCCATCGAAAGCCTTGCTCCACGCCACCGAACTGTTACGCGAACGGGAAGAATCGGCGGGCCGCGGCATCGCCTTCGCCGCGCCAAAAATCGACCTCGACAAATTGCGCCGCTGGAAGGAATCGATCCTCGACAAGCTCGGCCAGGGCATCAAAACCTTGGCGCAGCATCGCAACGTCCAGGTGATTCATGGCCGTGGTCACTTCGAAGACTCACAAACCCTGCGGGTCGAAACCGCCGACGGGCAAAAATTTATCCGCTATGACAAAGCGATCGTCGCCGTCGGCTCCAAGCCGGCCATGCCCCACGCCTTCGACTTGGGCAACCCGCGCATCATGACCTCCACCGAAGCCTTAGAGCTGCCCGACATTCCGGGGAGCCTATTAGTCGTCGGCGGCGGCTACATTGGAATGGAGCTCGGCACGGTGTACGCAGCGCTGGGCAGCAGCGTCGTCGTGCTTGAAGCGCTGCCGTCGATCCTCGCCGGTGTCGACGCCGATCTGGCACGTCCCGTGGCGCGGGCGGCGCAGAAACTCTTCAAAGAGATTCGCCTCAACACCAAGGTGCTAAAGATGTCCACCGTGGGCAAGCAAATCAAAGTCACCACGGAAATCGACAAGCAGCCGCGCGAAGAACTTTACGATCGCGTCCTGGTCAGCGTCGGCCGCTCGGCCAATCTCGTCGATCTGGGCTTGGAAAACACCAAGGTCGGCAAAGACGACAAAGGCTTTATCGCCTGTAATGCCCAACAACAAACCGACGATCCGAATATATATGCCATCGGTGATATTTCCGGCGGCTTGCTGTTGGCCCATCGCGCCTCGCGCCAGGCGAAGATCGCCGTCGAAGCGCTGCTCGGCGAAGCTAGCACGTTTGAGAACATCGTCGTGCCGGCGGTGGTCTATACCGATCCTGAAGTCGCTTGGTGTGGCTTGACCGAAAGCGAAGCCAAGCAAAAAAATATCGAAATCAAAGTCGCGAAATTTCTCTGGGGCGCATCGGGCCGCGCCTTGACGTTAGACCGACCCGATGGCTTGACGAAACTAATCATCGAACCCGAAACTGAAAGAATATTAGGCGTCGGCATCGGCGGCGTCGGCGCCGGTGAGCTGATCAGCGAAGGCGTGCTCGCCGTCGAAATGGGCGCCACGGCGCGCGATCTTGCCGATTCGATTCATCCCCATCCGACGCTCTCGGAAACTTTGATGGAAGCCGCCGAATCTTTTTACGGCACTGCGACCCACACGCTTAAGCGGCGCGAGTCGTAATTTTTACCGTGGCTGAATTAATTCCTCGCCTGTTCCTCATCGATGGCAGCTCGTATATTTTTCGTGCGTTCTTCGCGATCCCGCTTTTGACCAATGCAGCGGGCCTGCCGACCAACGCGATCTTCGGCTTCACCAACATCCTGCTGAAATTTTTGAAGCAGTATAAACCCGAGTACGTCGCCGTCGCTCTGGACGCGGGCCGAGTCACTTTTAGAAATGAAATGTTCGCCGCCTATAAAGGCAATCGTCCCGAAGCCCCGGCCGATTTAATCCCCCAGTTCCCCTATTTCCGCAAAGTTCTCGACGCGCTCAATTTACCCTTGCTCGAAATACCCGGTTACGAAGCCGACGACATCATCGCGACACTGTGCGATCGGCTGAACGGTCAAGGCTGCGAACTGGTAGTGGTATCGAGCGATAAAGATTTAATGCAGCTGGTGACCAACGGTGTGAAATTGCTCGACAGCGCCAAGGACCGCTGGATCGGCAGGGACGAAGTCAAAGACAAATTCGGCGTCGCGCCCGAACAAGTCATCGACGTCATGGGACTGATGGGCGACCAGGTAGACAATATTCCCGGCGTGAAAGGCATCGGCGAGAAAACCGCCGGCGCCTTGATCCAACAGTTTCACAACTTGGAAAATCTCTACGACCATCTCGATGACATGGAGCAGATGAAACTGCGCGGCGCCGCGCGCATCCGGCAAATCCTCGAAGCCGGCAAAGAGCAAGCCTTCCTAAGCCGCGCCCTAGCCACGGTCAAACGCGACGTGCCGCTCGACACCGGACTCGCCGAATTAGAATTTACCGGCTTCAATCTGGAGAAGACTCGCGCACTGTTCACCGAACTGGAATTTACCAACCTCATCAAGCTGATCGAAAACGGCGGCTGATTGCCGCCTGTTGAAATAGCTTTAGCGCTTGGAATTCGCCGCCGAACTGTGGCAGATTGACCGTGCCGGCAACCAGTTCATAGCGCGGCGCAATTCGAGGTGAGTGCGGTGATCGATCACGAACGGATAAGAAACTTTCTTATCGAGCTGATTAAAATCGACAGCCTGTCGCGCCAGGAGTTGAACGTCGCTCTGCGCCTCAAGCGCGAGGTCGAAGAGCTGGGCGGCAGCGTTTTTATCGACGACGCCGGCGAAAAAGTCGGCGGCAACGTCGGCAACCTGATCGCTAAGTTTCCCGGCAACAACGCCCAAGCTCAACCGCTGTTGCTCTCGGCCCACATGGACACCGTCGTGCCGGGCGAAGGCATCGTGCCGATCCTCGACGGCGATATTTTGAAGACCAACGGCAAAACCGTTCTCGGCGGCGACGACAAGAGCGGCGTGGCGATCATCTGCGAAGTGCTGCGCGTAATTAGAGACAATAATTTACCCTGCGGCCCCATTGATGTCGTGTTCACCATCTGCGAAGAAGCCGGATTGATCGGCGCCAAGTGTCTCGACATCTCCCAACTGCGCGCGCGCACCGGTCTGGTGCTCGACAGCGATTCGGTCGGATTCCTATTCACGCGAGCGCCTGCCGCCAATCGCATGGAGTTTCGTGTTTATGGTCTCGAAGCTCACGCCGGCGTCTGTCCGGAAAAAGGCATCAACGCCATCCAAGTCGCCGCCGAAGGCATCGCGCAAATGCGCTTGGGCCGCATCGACGATGAAACCACCGCCAACATCGGCGTCGTCGAAGGCGGCATGGCGGTCAACATCGTGCCCAATCTAGTGATACTCAAAGGGGAAGCGCGCAGCCATAGCAGCGAGAAATTAGCAGCCCAGACTGAACACATGCAGCGCTGCCTCGAAGACGCCGCGGCGCGGCACTCCCTAGAACTCAACGGCAAGCGCCATCAAGCAAGAGTCGAAGCCAAAATCGAGCGCGACTACGATCGCATGGATGTCCCCGAAAGCGCACCCATCGTGCAGCTGGTCCATGCCGCGGCGAAAAATTTGAACCTTGATGTCAAAACCCGCGCCACCGGCGGTGGCTGCGATGCCAACGTGCTTAATCAAAAAGGTCTGGTGGTAGCTAACCTCGGCACCGGCATGCGCGATATCCATACGGTCAACGAGTGGCTCGATTTGAAGGATCTCTACCTTTCGGCGCAAATGGTTCTCGAAATCGTCAAGCTCAATGCGACGGGAAATAAGTAAGGAGTAAAGAGTTAGGAGTAAGGAGTTTCGGATCGGAGGTTCTTGCTCCTGACTCCTTACTATTTACTCCTCACTGCTCTAAAGAAATGCAAGCAGAAGAAATCGGCACGCTGCTCAAACAGGAACATGGCCAGTTCCTCGAATTTGTTAGCGCCTACGAGTATCGCCGCGGCGCGGCGCAGAAGAAGCCCGAGGAAGAACTGGCGCGCGACATCGCCCGCGTGATCTCCGCCATGGCCAATGCCGACGGCGGCACGCTGCTGGTCGGCGTCGAACCGGACAAGAGCGTCACCGGTATTCCCTACGAGCACGACGAGCTGCAAGCGCTCATCCACGCGCCGCAAAACTTACTGCGGCCCCAGCTCGGACCCACTTGCGAGAAAATTCGCCTCGGCAATTTAGTCGTGCTCAAGTTCGAAGTCAGTTCGGGCCTGGAGATTTATCGCATTGCCGGCGGCCGGTCATTCTATCGCGTCGCGGCGGAAACCGTGGTGCTGCCGGCGGAACAGATCCAAGCATTGAAGGAAGCCAAGAAAAGCGTCTTTTACGAGCGCCAACAAGCGCTCAACGCCACATGGTACGATCTCGACGCCGAACTAGCGCAATCGTTCGTTGACAAAATCTATCCTGACTCAAATGGCAATGACGCGCAAAAAATCTTGAGCCAGACTTATCACTTGCTCGACACTTCGCGCGCCATCCCCTGCCCCAACATGGCGGCGCTCCTGTTGTTCGCCAAGGATCCAAGCCGCTGGCATCCGCGCGCCGGCATCGACTTCGTCAAATACGAAGGCGAGGAACGGCAACACGGCGCCGCGCTCAACGTGGTCAAAAGAATTCACTTCGAAGCGCCGTTGGTTCGGCTGATCGACGAAGCGGTAGGCCGCATTAAAGAACACATCCGCGAGCGGACGATTCTCCACGATCTGTTCTTTCGCGAGAAATTGGAATATCCCACCTTTGCCTGGCAAGAAGCCTTGGTCAACGCCGTGGCGCACCGCGACTACGCGCTCAGCGGCGCGTCCATCGAAGTTTGGATGTTCGACGATCACATCACCGTGCGCAGCCCCGGCCCGCCGCCGGCGCCGGTGACTTTAGAACAGTTGCGCCTGCAGAAAAGCATTCACTTCTCGCGTAATCCTTTGATCGTCCGCGCCCTCGCCGACATAGGTTATCTCCGCGAGATGGGCGAAGGCGTGCCGCGCATGTATCAGGAGATGGAAACCTACGGTCTCCATCCGCCGGAACTTTCCATCGACGGTTTCATCTTCACCGTCACGCTGCGCAACGCGCCGGTTTATGACGAGGCCACGCTGCGTTGGCTCAATCAATTCAAGGCCGCCCAGATCAATATGCGCCAGCGCCGCCTGCTCGCCTACGCCTATTGCCACGGCAAAATATTTTCCACGACGGAGTACGAACGGATCTCTGAAGTCGACCGCGACACCGCCTATCGCGACATCCGCCTGCTGGTGAAAAACAATATCGTCGCGCCGCTCAAACCGAAGAGCCGGAGCTATCGGATCATCGAAAAACTCTGACGGGTTACTAACAAAAGCTGGAATATGCTTCGACAAGCTCAACAGGAACGGAAAATTCTCAGTGATATCAAAACCCATCCGTTCGTCCTGAGCGCCGTCGAAGGACTCCGATAGAAGACTTCAGCAACCTACTAGCCGGGAAAATGGCCGAGCGCTGTCATCGCGTCACGACGGTCGGCAATCGTTGAGATGAACTTCTCCCAACTCATGGGCCTCGCCAGCGGCCACGTCGAAGCGCGCATCGTTCAGAGCGCTGTTCAATTGAAAATCTTCGACTCTCTCGAGGCTGCGCCGCGCAGCGCCGAGGCGGTGGCGGCCGCGCTACAACTCGACCGCCCAGCCACCGAGCTACTGCTCAATGCTTTGGTTGCTCTGGGCTTAATGCAGAAGAATGCCGAAACTTATGCGCTCGCGGAAATATCGCGCGAACATCTGCTGCGCAGTTCGCCGCGATACGTCGGCGCCATGATCCTTTTCGACGCGGCGCTTTGGTCGTGTTGGGAAAAACTGCCTGACGCGCTGCGCAGCGGCAAAGCGGTGCGGCCTGCCAACATGTATCAAGAGGATCGCGCTGAAACCGAAACGTTCATCGACGGCATGGACGCTCTGGTCAAGGCGCGCGGCGATGCGGAATACCTCGCCGACGCCCTCGACTGGAGCAAAGTGAATAGCGTGCTCGACGTCGGCTCCGGGCCGGCGACCTATCCGATCGCCTTGTGCCGGCGCTTTGCGCATTTGCACGCCACCGTCTTCGATCTGCCGGCAACGTTAGAAATCACCAAGCGCAACGTGGGCAGCGTTGGCATGGACGAGCGCATTGAGTTGGTCGCCGGCGACTATCGCAGCGACGACATTCCCGGACGCTACGACGTGATCTTCTTGTCGAACATTATCCACGGTGAAAATTATCAGAAAAACCAAGCCCTCATCGCCAAGTTGGCGCGCTGTCTCAATCCTTCGGGCCGCATCGTCATCAAAGACCACATTCTCGCCGACAATCGAACCGAGCCGCCGGTAGGCGCGATCTTCAGCTTGCTCATGCTCCTCACCACCGACGGCGGGCGATGTTATAGCTTCACGGAGATTGCCGCGTGGATGAACAACGCGGGATTACCCCAAGTGCACCGGATCGACTTTCCTGCGCCGCTCACTTCGTCGCTGGTCGTCGGCGCGCATTAGCTTTGACAAAAATTGTGTTAGAGTAAAAAGCAAATCGTAGTAAAGGCTAGGTAACACGCCATCGATCCAACGGAACAAGAAGCCAAGAATCAAGCGGTCATCGATAATTTCAAACCGGCTTGTCTATGCAATAAAATCCGCAAAGGCGCTGTGGTGAAAGCGATCCAAGCCGGCGCCAAAACTTTCGAGCAGGTCAGCAAACGCACCGGCGTGGGCACCGGTCCTTGCGGCGGCCGGCGCTGCGGCTCGCTGGTGCGCGGCATGCTCGGCGAAGCGGTGATCCCGTGCAGCGAATGCGCCTGGCCGACCATCCCCGGCTCCCCCTGCCCGCGCTGCGAATATGCCAAAGGGGAAGGCTAGTAAGGGCGGTAGAAGACGACTAACGATCTCACTTCAATCCTTCGCCAGCCCGACGCGCAAAAGAAAAATCAAAGACTCGCTCCGCCGTCACCGTTTGTTTCGGTTTAACCCGATCGCTGGCGATGGCGATCATCTCGCGCTGGAGGTTGTCGTCCACCGCCGACAATGGCGTTGATCGCCGCGCCGGTGGCGGTGCCGAAATCGATGCTGCCGCCGGCCATCGCTTGCAGAGTTAGGTTGGAGCGCATCAGGACGATTTCCGCGTCCAATCCTTCATCGCGAAAAATGCCGCGCCCCGAGCCACCCAAAACGGCAAGTCCAAAGTACTCTTCGAGACAATGCCGATACGCACCGGCTGAGACTTTAGAGTTTTTTCAGCCGCCGACAAAAGCGGGGTTAAATACCAGGCGCAGAACAACACCGACGAAATAATTTTTGCCAATCTCATGGCAGTCTCTTATTGTACGGCGCGATCCAGGTCAACGCGCAAGTTCCCTCGACGGTTGGAATCGAGGTAGAAAAACAGCTAGGTTGTCGCCATGGCGATACGTTATGCAACTATTGTTTTGACGGCAGCGGGATCACTCGCGCTGGTTTTAGGTTTACTCTTGTGGGGCGGCCTGGGGATGAACTTGATATCGCTGCACATGCTGCTCGGATTCCTGGCGGTGGGCGCGTTGTGGATCGTCGCGGTAGGCCAAGCCCTGGGCAAGAATGGCAACTGGCCCATCGCGATTGCAGCGTTGCTACTGGGTGGCCTGACGATCTGGTTGGGGACGACTCAAACGACGCTGATGAGCGGCGACCGGCACTGGATCGTCCAAGTGATCCATTTGCTTCTCGGCGTGGCGCTGATCGGGCTGGGCCACGTCGGCGCCGCGCGCCAACGCCGAGCCTCGGTGTTATAACTCTCGGTTTGCAGATCTCGATCGACGCGGCGCCGTTGCCGGTGGCCTTCTTTACTTCTTGCTATCGGCGGCCAGTTTTTTAACGAAGCGCTTGCGCTGATGGACACAGGATGTCGCTTTGTCGTTCGCCGCTTCCTCAGATTGACAGCCCAGACAGCTCGGACAAATCCAACCGCCGCAAGTACAACGACCGGCTGCCTTACCGGCTAGGCCGGGCTTGCTGTGGAAAAATTTGAGACAGCGCACGCAGTGAACCTCCGCGGCGGCGTCGAGAACTTCCAAATCATCGCTGGGAGCGATGTAGCGCAGGGTCTGCCCGGTTACGACGACTCGATATTGAAAAGCCTCTTTGCTCGTCGGCGGTTCCATCAAAGCGCCGTTTCGGGTGAAGCAAGATTTGATCGCCGTGGTCCCCTCGATCTTGCCTTCGTAACCTTTTTTCTTATGGCGTACCAAGGTGCCGTCGCGTAAACTGGTATCGATAGTCTCAATCATAAGCCCTGTCTCCCTCCGAAAATAAAAGAACCTCAGGCTCATCCAAAGCTTGGCGGTTTCATCAAAACGTCAAATAAGCTCTAAAGCATGATTCAAAGTATCACGCGGAGATGTAGATAGCTAAGCCCTCGGCGGAGCACGGTCAACGCGTGCGCGGCGCCGATTCGAGATACTCAACAGGCGTAAATATGCACGTCCCGCTCGTCGATATTGCGGCCCCGGGCGATCAGTTTGACGATACTGCAAATATTGCGGCTGGCGTCGGTCATTCCCGCCGCCGAGAACCCGTCTTTAATATAGCGGCCGACAAACTGCTCTTCGCCCATGCTGACGATCTGGAGATAATCCTTGTCGCCGTTGCCATCGAAATAGTGCTTGGTCCCCGGCGCGGCGCCGTCCAACTCCAATTGCAGCGCCTCGGAAATTTTAATGCCGACGAACAAGCGCTTGGCCAAATCAACCATCGACGATGCTCCTATGCTCTCCCACGAAAATCTAAGAGCGGTGAATTAAGGAAACGAGCAAACACGCCGCGGCGTGAATGCATGCCATGAACACGCACCCAACCCGCGGCGAGTTAGTAACTCGGAGTAGTTACTCAGTTGGTGATCTTGAGGGCGATGCCCAGAGGCAGAGCGATTTCGCCGATACTCATGGCCGTGCCGAGCTTTTCGATTTCCCACGACGACACGGTTTCTTTCGACACTGCCTCTTTAGGCGCGGCGTCCTTGGCGGCAACTTCAGGCTTGGGCATTTTGATCAAGTACTTTACGTTGTTGCCGTCGCTCAAGGTCACCGACAACACCAGCTCTTTCCCCTCCTGGGAACCGAGGGTTTGTAACGAAGCGATGCGATTCGAAAGAACGGTTTTGTCCACCGTAATATTGTAAAACCAAATGAACGCGCCCGCGGTGACGATTAGCAGCAATATCGCATATCGGCCGACGCGTTTCTGGCGCTGGATCGCGGAGGTGCGCTGGCG
The DNA here is from genome assembly GCA_009692615.1 of Deltaproteobacteria bacterium. Classification (NCBI taxonomy): domain Bacteria; kingdom Pseudomonadati; phylum Myxococcota; class Myxococcia; species Deltaproteobacteria bacterium. The sequence continues at coordinate 15,850 of SHYW01000047.1, forward strand.
ATCGAAGAATCGGCGGAAGGTTTCGGTTTCAATCGCTAAGCGCTTCGCCGGATCTTGCTCCGGCGAACTCGGCGGCTGGTCGAAGGAGAGCCCCCAACTGTTCATAACCATTCCAACGCAAATCAAAACCAATGGAACTAAGACGATGAATATAGGATGCATAAATATCCCTTCCGATACAGACTCGTACGAGCCTGCGGTTTTAGGAAGAGGGAGGGTAGGCAAGACTGGGAAATTCGACGGCGTAGCAACTACGCCGCTGTTCATGCCGGTGAGGATTTCGCGAGCCCAGTCTTCGACCTCTTGCGCGCCAGTAGCATCAAGGCATGATCGAGATCAATTGTACAGGAACATAGTATTAGTAGCAAACAAGCATTTCAAAACGATCATGCTCCGAGCTAATCGAATAAACGCGAATGCGCCGAAGGAAGTACTCGGATTGCGCCGTCAATCGCGATAGTCGCGAGCCAGCCGATCGGCCGGCGCTTAGCCTGCAGAGAATATTCATATCCGCTGCGATTGCATAGTAAGCGAAACCCCTGTAAGTCTAGTGCTCCATTCCTTTTATTAACCAGGGCCACGGCCCACGCCAGCTTACAAGATCGTTGAAGATTCCCATGCGTCTATTGGGGCGACCGCGGCCCATAGGCCGCAACTGATAAAAACTGGCCGCATAACCTGAACGGAATCGCCGCATCTAACGTCTAATAGCCTACCCAGCCCGAGGGCTGCGCAGGTCAAGGAGCTCGCGACGGCGGCGAACCGTTTTGCAAGGAGACGATATGTTGCAACCTGATATGGGAAACCTCATGGAAGAAGACAACAAAAATGATTTCACAAGTTTAGAGATCGGCGCTGCGGAAGATGCCGGTTTTGCTGACGAAGCCCACGGCAACAGCGAAAACGAGGAAGAGACCGAACCCAAGGAGTCGGTGTTCGCCCTCACCTCGGTGCAGCAATATCTGCGCGATATCGGCGCCATCACGCTGCTGACCCGGGAGCGCGAAATCGAGCTCGCTAAGCGGATCGAAACCGGCCGCAAGCAAATCCTGCGCGCGCTATTTTCCGCGCCACTGTCGTGCCGCTATGTCCTCCAACTCGGTCAATCCATCGCCACTGGCAATTTGGAAATCAGCGAAGTAGTGGAAAAACCCGAGCGCGACAACGAAGAGCAAGCGATCGCCTTCGACAGCAAACCGTTTTTGCTGACGGTGGCAAAGCTGCGCCGTCTGAGCCAGAACCAAGAAGAGTTGCGCCGCGAATTGTCGCACAAACGGATTTCCCAAACCCGCCTGCGAACATTGCGCGACAAAGAAGCCGCCGTTACCGACAAGATTTGCGACCTAACGCAACAGCTTCATCTGGCGTCCGGCCAAACCGATGAGTTGGTGCGACGTCTCAATCAAGCCGCCAGCCGCGTCGAAGACCGCGTCGCCCAGTGCGCTACGGCGAGCAAAGCTAAACGGCTGGAGCTCAAAGCGCAAATCGACGCCATCGAGAAGTCCATCGGTCTACCGGCGCAGAAGATCCAGGAGATTGCGCGCCTCATCATCGACGGCCAAAACATGGTCAGCGCGGCGCGCAAGGATTTCACCGAAGCCAATCTGCGCTTGGTGGTCAGCATCGCCAAAAAATATATCAACCGCGGCCTGTCGCTCCTCGATCTGATCCAAGAAGGCAATCTCGGCCTCATGCGCGCGGTGGAGAAATTCGACTACCGGCTCGGCTTTCGCTTCTCGACCTACGCGACTTGGTGGATTCGCCAGGGCATCACGCGCGGGCTGATCGATACCGGCCATACCATTCGCGTGCCGGTGCACCGCGTCGAATCGCGCAACAAAATTTTGCACAACGCGCGGGAACTACAGCGCCGTCTCGGCCGCGACCCCAAGCCCGAAGAGTTGGCCATCGAGCTCGGCATGCCGGTTACCGAACTGTTGAACCAGATGCAGACCCACGGCGAACCGATCTCGCTGCAAACGCCGATCTGGGAAGACGGCGACGAGCTCGGCGATTTCGTCGAAGACCGCATCCGCGCGCAACCGGAAACCGAAATGATGGATGCCGCCGTCTGTCTGAAAGTCCGCCAAGCGCTAGCGGTTTTAACACCGCGCCAGGAAACTATTTTACGCAAGCGCTTCGGCATCGCCGAAAGCCGCGACTATACGTTGGAAGAGTTGGGCGAAATGTTCGCTGTGACTAGAGAGCGCATTCGCCAGATCGAGCAAAAGTCGCTGCACATCCTGCGCAACCCCAAGCTCCGCAAACCCCACGCGGCGACGGTTGCAGCGGTGCCATTCGATCCGTTGTTGAACTAAGATTCGAATAGGAATTAACCACGAAAGGCACGAAACACACGAAAATAAGATCCCGACATTGTCCGACCTTTCGTGTTTTTCGTGGTTAAATTTCTTCTTCCCAAGATCTACACCGGCCAATTTTCCATCTCATAAGCCTGCTGCCAAAACAAAAACTCGTAACGGCTGCTGAGCACAAATAGCTCCGCCATGCGCTTCTTCTCGTTCGCGCTGGCAATCTGACCGAGACGATCTAGCAAAGCAATTTGCCCACGCACCGGCTGCCAAAACGATTCCGCGGCGTAGGTCTCGATCCACGAGCGATAGATCTTCGGTTTGCTCGGCCGCTTCTTATAAAACCGCCGCCCCACTTCGCCGTAGATCCAGTAACATGGCAGAACCGCAGCGACCAATTCGCCGAGCGTGCCGCCGCGCGCCACCGATTGCAGATGATCGATGTAGGCTTGCGTCTTCGGCCCCTTCTTCACCGCATCCAATTGTTCCCGCGATAAACCGAGCGACTTGCCAAAGCTCGCATGAAAACCGCGCTCGACTTCAACCGCGCCAATCGCATGGCGGCAAAACAGTTCGAGGGTTTCCAAATCCGGCGCCATCGCCCCGCCCCGGCACAGCACCTGCGCGAAGTCGAGCAAGTAAACGTAATCCTGCAAAATAAAGTAAGTAAACTTCTCCATCGGCAAAGTTCCCGCTTCCAGCTCCAGCAAGAACGGATGATTGTCTATGGCACCCCATATTCGCTCGGAGCGCCGCCTTAGTTGTCCGCTAAATTTTTCCGCCATGGTTTAGAAGTATCGAAAATGTGTTGGCAAGGAAAGCTTGAGGAATAATTAAACGTTGGCAGGACTTTCGTTTCTACGAATGACACGAGCTATGCATAGCTATCGCTTCCGCACCTCAAACCCCGCCGCTTCCTCCTGCAAACGAAACAGCGAAGCCGTACTTTGCTCAGACCAACCTCGGTTGATGGCGTGAATCATCGTTTGCTCGACCAATGCCGCGATCGGCATCGGCACGTTGTGTTGGCGGCCCAACTCGGTTGCCAGGCCAACGTCTTTGCGTGACAGGCCGATGCCGAAACTTGCTCGGCCTTCGTAATTTCCTTTGAACGCGGTCTCGGCAAAGTTCTTTAGCAAGTTCTGCAATTGCACATCCAAACCCCAGCACATGCACTTCCACAACATTTCAGGATCGGCGCCGGCTTTGGCGCCCAAGACCAAACCTTCGCCGATCGCCAGACCGATGCTGCGCCGCACTAAGTTGTGTGCCAACTTGATCACGGTGCCGGTTCCCAACTCGCCGGCGTAGACCACCGTGTCGCTAAAAGCATCGAAGAGATGCTTTACATCGTTGAATGTCGCGTGCCCGCCGGAAGCCAACACCTGCACGCTGCGCTTGGCGATGCCGTCTTTACCGACAATCAACGGCGCATCCATCACCTGCGCGCCGCGCGGCGCGAACTCGGCGCCGATGCGGCAAATCAGATCGGCGCTGCTGCTGGAAAGATCGACGTAGATGCTGCCGGCGTGAAGGCCATGCACGAGACCATTGGGCCCGAGCGCCACTTGCTCAACTTCCGGCGGTCCGGGAAGCGAGGTAAAAACGATGTCGCATTCGCGCGCAACTTCCGCCGCCGTTGCCGCGTAGTGGGCGGCGCCGTCGAGCAAAGGTTTGACCGCGGCCAAGCGAACGTCGTGGACGACCATGGCGTAGCCCGCCTTCTGAATATTTCTGGCGACGACACCGCCGATGGTTCCTAAACCGACAAAACCGATAGTTTGCATTTTTACACCTCGTAGCAATTAGATTGCCTATCCTTAGCAATCTTTGACTTTCCCTTTTGTATGGGGGATAAAAACTGGCAATGGTTCAGTTTCATTTTAACGTCGCATCTCAATGTAGGGGCCGACCTGTGTGTCGGCCCTCCGGACGGGCGGACACATAGGTCCGCCCCTACAAGAATTGGCGAAACTGAATCCCTACCTAAAAACTCCCAGTCCAGATCTTCAACGCCAGCTATTTCAAACCGTAATTCGCCGCCATTTTGTCGATAAAGCCATTCTCATCGAGTTTGCGAATCAAGCGGCTATCGATCAGCTCTTCGACTTTCACGCTGGCGATTTTCGGATTAAGCGTGGCCAACAGCCGGCGAATGTTGCGCATGCCGTCCACCACGGGAATCAGCCGGCGCTCGACGCCGCTCAAATAATCTTGATAGCCTTCCTCCGCCACCGCCGGATCGTTGATCTGAAAGCGCCGCATCATGGTCTTGATCACCACCGCCTTGTTCGCCGGCGCCATGCTGTAGGCCAGACTCTCAATCAACGTCATCAGCAATTTCTCGGCAATGTCCGCGCGCTTTTGTAAAAACTCCGGCGAGACCACGATCGCTTGGCTGAGCAACGGTATCTTCGCCAGCTGCAACTCCGCGATGATAGTGAAGCCTTTACTGCGCAGCCGGCGCACCAACGCGCCATCGAGCACCGCCGCGTCAACTCTGCCGGCTTCCAGCGCTTGGCCAATCAACACAGAATCGCCGATGGGCAGTAAATTAATATTGTCCCGCTTGTAATCTAAGCCGACATGCTCCAACGCCAAGATGGTGTTGATCCAAGTGGTGCCGCCGGGGTTCTGAATACCAAAGCGCTTGCCGCGCAATTCTTCGGCGCGCTTGAAGCTCGGATGGGCGACCAAAGTGTGCGTCAGCGTGCTGGATATCGACGAGAGAATTTTCAGATAAGAACCCTGCCCCGCCGCGCCCAACACGGAAGTGCCGCCGGTGTAGCCGACGTCCATTTCGCCGGACACCAAAAGCGCCACCAGCGACGCCGCCGCGCGCACGAGAATGACCTTTGGATCGAGACCATACTTGGCGAACAGACCTTGTTCTTGAGCAAGATAGAGCGGTGTCGTGCGCGGACTCACGGCGGCGTAGCCGATGGTGATCTTGGTTTGCGCAGAAGCGACGGTGAACTGAGCAACCATCGCATACAGAAATAAAAGCCAGATAGAAACCGTACGAAAGTGACGCAAGGTCTGCCTCCTTTGGTTTCGCTCGACAATGACACTCACCGTAGGGGCGGTTCGCGACCCGCCCGTCCCCGCTGCCCCTGGATTCCGGCCTGCGCCGGAATGACGGAATTAAGAGACGTTGCCCAAGTCGATGAACAACAGCCGACTTATTTCTCCCCCGCCGGCCGCTTTACCGGCTCCAAGCCGGGGCGATATTTTTTCTCGTCGAGAAACTCGCGCATGCCGCGCTCGCGGGTGCGCTCGGGGTCTGCGGCGCGCAGCGCCATGCTCTTGGCGCCGAGATATTCGTAGGCTTGGTCCATGTCCATGCCGCGCACGGCCTTGATCGCTTGCTTGGTGTAAGCCAGTACCATGGGGCTCTTGGCGATCAGTTCTTGGGCAATTGTAATCGTCTCGGCTCGCAATTTTTCCGCCGGCACCGACATCGTCGCAATGCCCAGCTCCACCGCCTTGCGGCCATCGATCGTGCGCCCGGTCATGGCATAGAACAGAGCGTTGCGATAGGACACCATGTCGCCGAACACTTTGCTGACGTTGCCGCCGGGAATGATGCCCCAGTTGACCTCGGACAAACCGAAGGTGGCATCGTCCGACGCGATCACGATATCGCAAGCGGCGAGCGACACGAACGCGCCGCCGTAGCAGTAGCCGTTGACCATGGCGATGCTCGGCTTGCGCGACCAGTTGAGCAGCTCCGTCGCCCAGCGCCGGTGCGCCGTCGCGGCGCGGAATCTCGCCACCGGATCGTTGTCGGTCTCGCGAAAGTATTGTTTCAAATCCATCCCCGCGCTCCAGCTATTACCCGCGCCGGTGAGCACGACCACTTTGGTATCTTTGTCGGTTTCGAGACCGTAGAGAATTTCTTCCATCTCGACATGCAACGTCGGGCTCATGGCGTTGCGCTTCTCCGGGCGATTGAAGGTAATCCAGGTAATCCCTTCCGCGTCGGTTTCAACCAGCACGCAGCTGTATTCTTTTTTGTTAGCCATGCTTTTCTCCTTCAATTGAATTTCTCCAAGTACTTCCGGATATCAAGGCGCCGCCAGCGCCAGCTAAATTCCCGAACCGAAGCTGAAATATTTTGGGGGGACATTTTTCACCGCGGGATCCTCGAGGGAATAAACATTCATGCGCACCAGGGGTGGCACGTAGACATGCACCGAAATCGCCCGCCCATTGGCCGCCTGGAGATTGGAGATTTGATGAATCAAAGATGTCTCCTCGACGCGAATTGCGCCGATTTTGTAATCTATCGAATTAACCGACTTGATCATGCCATTGGGCGCTTTTTCAAAAAGCGACTCGGTCAGCACGCCTTGCAGTATCTTCAACCCACCCAGGGATCCGGCATGGTCATGGATCGACGAGCGCTGCCCGGCGTTCCAACACATGATCATGATTTCGAATTGCTCGGTTTTATGCACCAGATTGCGCGCATACCTGCGCTCTGAGAAGTGGGCATGGGCGTCCATCTCTTCTGCACCGATAACCAGCCGCTCAAGGATATCCTGCATCCGCCCCGGCCCTATCGCCAAAGCCTCCGCTTCCAACAACTTTGCCAACTGATTTAACGAAAGTGGGTTCACGGCCATGTCAGTCATCGGAACTCCCGTTTTCTCTCAAGGTCTTTTACTCGAACTTCTTGCCGCCGAGATAGATGGTCAGTATAGAGCGCATGTTGGCGATATTGTCGAGGGGATTTTTCTCCAACACCAGCAGGTCGGCGGCCTTGCCTTTGGCCAGTGTGCCAAATTCCTTGGCGATGGCCAAACTCTCCGACGCCCCCTTCGAGAAAGATTGGATCACCTGCATGGGCGTCAGCCCCGCCTGCACCATGAGCTCCATCTCGCGGTGCTCGGAGAATCCTTGAACGAAGAAGCGGTCGGCGCCGCCGCCGCTATCGGTGCCCAAGGCGATGCGCACCCCGGCGTCGGAGAGCTTCTTCAAATTGATCTTGTTCATCTCGAAGCCGGCTTTGAACAAGGCGCGCTGCGGGTGTTTCGCCTGCTCGTCGCGGATCTTGGTTTTCAGCACCGCCATACGCTCCGGCGGCACGAACCTCTGGAAGAACGGATCCTCGATCCAGGCCGGCGCGTCGCCGTAGGCGAACAGGAACTCGTCGCGGATCAATGTCGGAATCAGCGTCACGTTGCGCTGCTTGAGCAGCAGGGTGAAGTCGCCATCGACCTCGCGGTCGCGGATACTGTGGCCAAGGATATTTAAACCGCGCTCCACCAGCATCCGCGCGTCGGCGAGTTCGTAGGCGTGACCGACGGTGAGCTTGCCATGCTTGCGCGCCTGTTCGAGGACTGCGGCGCAAAACTCGGGGCTGAGCTTGGCCCTGGTGCCGAACCCACTGTCGACCCACACCTTGATGTAATCGGCGCCGGCGGCGACGATCTGGTCGACCTTGGCGCGCGCCTGCTCGGGTGTCACGACCTCGGCGTCGGGCACGAAGCGGTACTTGACGGTGGAGACCCTGGCACCGCGCAACTCGCCCTTCTTCTGCGCTTCGCGCACTTCAATGACTTCGTCCGGATCGGTCTGCATGCTGGTCGCGGTAGTCACGCCGTAAAGCGCGTACTGGCGCAACTGCGGCAGGGTTTTCGCGCCAACGTGGCCGTGCGCGTTGATGATGCCGGGCACGATGAACTTGCCGGTGAGATCGAGCAAGGTGGCGCCAGCAGGAATGGAAATCTTCGGCCCAGGCCCCATGTCACGGATGCGGCCGTTCTCCATGACGATGGCGATGTCCTTCTGTGGCGGCGCGCCGCTGCCGTCGATCACCGTGGCACGGCTGAGCACGGTGACTTGCGCCGGAGCGCTCGCCGGGAGCAGCAGCGCGGTGGCTAGAAGAAATAAGGCGCGGCAATTCCTCATCGGTCCTCCTCAAGCAAGTTCTCGACTAAATTCGACGGCGGCAATGCTTTCGCTCGGGCATCCTGCACCGCAACTTCGTCCAAGACCGCGCTCAGCGATTTAAGCGAAGGCAGCAAAGTCGTTTCGAAGAGTGCGGCGAATACCCGGTAACACTTTTCGAGAACCCGCGGTTTGCTCTTGAGCGCTGGGAGATGGCTGCCAATCGCTTGGAGCGTTAAGTGCGCGTCGTTTTTAAATAACTCAATGCTGTCCCGGTAAACCGCCGCAACTTTCGTCGCTAGCGGGCGGTGCTCGGCGAGAAATCGCCGCGTGGTCGCCAGCGGCACCCAGTGGCAGTCGAGGTCGAGCGTGTCGGCGATAATCCGCAGCCCTTCCGCCTCGGCCAGAAACGCCTTCTCCGGCGGTAACAACGCGACATCGAGATCACCGCTGCGCAGCGCTTCGAAGCTCCGGTCATTGAGGCCGAGATCGACCAGTTCGAGATCCCTGACGCTATCGAGTTGCCATCTTCTTAACAACGCGAGCATCATCATGCCCGCCATGCGGCGCGGCTGATTGATGCCGACTTTCTTTCCTTTGAGATCGCCGGTGGAGGCAATCTGGTCATTGGCCACCAAGTAGAACGCCGGACGGTTCAATAAACCGCCGATGATCACGAGATCGTTGCCGTTGAGCCGTGAGAAAATCAGCGACGGCGCATTGGGCGTGCCGATGGGCGTCACCTGATTGACGATGTCTTCAACAACTTTCTCTTCATCCAACCGATTGACGATTTCAACGGCAATATTCGCCTTGTCAAAAAGCCCGGCGTCGAGGCCGACGTAGGGCAAGAACCGGCCGATGCTCGAAGTGCCGATACCGATTTTGATTTTGTCCATGGATCCCCTCAATCCAACTGCAACGATGCCGGCTCATTGGCCATGCGTGCGCCCATTGCCACATGACGCAACCGTTCCCAGAGCGCATCGACCTCGGCCATCACCTGGTCGTCGGGCCGGTGAATGTCAATCGCATGGGCGATCGGCACCCAGCAAGCACGGCCGGTGACCCAGAAGACTTCCGAACGATTCCCTTCGGGATCCAAATAATAGCAGCCCAGCGCGCTGACATGATTCACCAGCGCATCGATGCGCAAACCCGCGGCGACCAATCTCTGGTGCATGACGCGCAGCTCTTGCAGAGTCCCCACTTGCAAAGAAATTTGATTGATCAGCCGCGAATCGGCAGCCTCGGGCCGGCCACGGAAAAGCGCGATCTCATGATCGGCCTTTTTCGCATCGGCGCTGAAAAAAACAATTCCCGCGCGCCAATTCTGCTTGGTGATTTGCATGCCGAGCGTGTCGCGATAAAACCCCACCATCAGCTCCAAGTCGCGGACGTAAATCCCCACGTGGCCGAGTCCTATCACCGCCATTTATACCTCCGTCGTTGGCATTCGATAACTGCTTCTTTCAGGTTCACCGCGGCAATCTCTGGCGCCACGAAGAACACGAAGTTGGCAACCTTAATCATCCGAACCCTACGGATCGGCGCTAATAAGATCACAACTCGGGCGCAAACAAAACTGTAAATTTGGCTCGGACAAAGCGTCCAAAAAGATCGGTCAATTGTTCGGCGAGCAAAAAAGCCAACGGCGGTTGGAGCCGAAGCGCCAACCGCCGTCAATCAGCGCCGGATTCCTCCGGCGATGCCGCGAACTATTTCAAAAAATCGTCTGGGAGTCATTTGGCTTTCTGCTTGTCATGGCGCTGGCGAGCGATGCGCTTGCTTTGCACGTCCTGGGCGTGTTCGATGCGGACCTTTTCCTTGGTGGTCATTTTGCCGTCTTGCATCGCCTTGTCTTCCAATTTCTGGACATGTTGCTGGCCTTTCTCCAGGCGCGCAGCTTCTTTCTGATTGAGTTGGCCGGTTGCCACACCCTTCTCAATGCGCTGGTCCTGGTAGTCCTGGCGCTTGTCAATTCGCTTCGTCGACTGGGCCAGGACAACCCCAGGCAAAGCCAAGGCGGCGACCACCGCTACGGTAATTATCGCTTTAAACATTCGCTTTCTCCTTATGAACAAATTGCCATCGAGGAACAGTTTAATTTCACCAGGGCGATCCATCAAGCGAAATATGCCGCCAGCTCCATCCCTGAAACGGGAGCTGGACAAATCACTTCTTTTTCACCAGACTGGCGCGCTGATCCGGTCCGCTATCGGCGTAGCCGGGTTCGACTAGCGAATCGATAAAATAGCGCCCGCCGTTGGCGACAACCTCAGCGCCTCGTTTGAGCGCCGCTGCCAATTCATCGCTGGTCGACACCGGCGCCTCGCTGTCGAATCCTTGGGCTCGCGCCATTGCGACTAAGTCAATACGCGGATCGTCGATGCGTTGGCCGATCCAACGATTCTGCGGCGGCCGGTCACGCATGAAGGCTACGCGCTCTTGATGCAATTCGTCATTGAAGTAGGAACGGTTGTCGGCGACGACGATCATCGCCGGAATATTGAAATGCGAAGCGCTCCACAGCGCGCTGACGCCCATGAGATAATCGCCGTCGCCGAGCACGCCGATGACCAGACGTTCCGAATCTTTCAGCGCCAAGGCGGCGCCGACGGTATGTCCCGGTCCGGTGCCGACGGCGCCGCCGCCGTCATTGCCCATAAAAGACAACGGCTCGTCGAACTCATAGGCTTCCCCCGGCCAACCGATCGGCAAGCGCGCGAAGGTCACCGGCTTATCTTTGGCGAACTCACGTATGGTCATCGCCATGTTCCACATGGTCATCGGGGCGCCGCGTTGAGCAGACGGAACCGTCAGCGGCGTCTTGTTCCAGTGCGACAATGGCTTCATCGCCGCGCGCTTTTTCAATTGCCCGTTCTTTTTCACCCGCAGTTCGCCGAGCATCTGGGCGATGAACTGATCGGGCTCGGCGAGGATCGGAATATCGACGGCGGCCAAAGCCTGGTGATCCATGCTCCAACCGTTGGTGCGATAGTTGTCCACCGAACAACTAACGATGGTTTTGTTGGCCGGCTTTTGGGTTTGCGCATCTCCCAAGGCCAAACGCAACACGCCGGCGAGATCCAACCAGTCCATGCTGATGATCAGATCGGCCTTCTCGATCAGCGCCACTGCCGCTTTGTTCGGCCGCACGCAGGGCGGCGCGAAATGCAACGGATGGGTCGTCGGAAAAGCGGTCGGATCGTTGCTGCTGCTTAGCACCGCCGCGCCGATCGCTTCAGCGAAACGGATGCGGCGCTGCCAATCCTCCTGCTTGCGCGAAACTCGGCCCATCAGGATCAACGGGAATTTCGCCTTGTCGATCGCCTTGGCGACTTTGACCAATGAGTCCCGTGCCACCGCCACCGCCGGCGCCGGTGCAAAGCGCGCCGCATCGGGAATCGAAACTTCCTCTGTCAGCGGCGCCTCCTGCAAACCGGCGTCGAGGCAAATATAAACCGGACCGTAGGGCGGCGTGCGGGTAATTTGATTCGCCCGCAGCACCGACTCCACCGCCGCCTGCGGCGACGCCGGTTGATCGTCCCATTTGGTGTAATTGCGAATCATCGACGCCTGATCCTTGGCGGTGTGAATCCAGTCGATCCACGGCCGGCGCCGGTGCGCGTCCACCGGGCCGTTGGCGCCGAAGATGATCATCGGCGTGCGGTCGCACCAGGCGTTGAAGATCGGCATGGTGGCGTGCATCAGTCCGACATTGGCGTGCAGCGCCACCGCCATCGGCGTCTCGGTCACCTTACCGTAGCCGTCGGCGATCGACACCGCATGCTCTTCATGCAGACAGATCACCATCTGCGGATTGTCGTTGCCGAGATAGTTGACGATGCTGTCGTGAAAACCGCGATAGCTCGCACCGGGCACCAGGGCGATATATTTCAAATCGAGCCGGCGCGTCACCTCGGCGAACACGTCGCTGCCCCACTTCATCTGCGGCTTGCCCAATTTTTTTGGCCGATCGATTTGCGGATTTATTATTTTCTTCTTGTCTGCACTTTTCACCGGTTAGTTCCTCCCATTATTGCCCAATTAAATTTACTTTAATCACAGCCAGCGCAATTGAACAATTGTTCCGGCTGTGAAATCTTTGCGGAATGCTATTGGGAATTCGGCCGGATGATGGGACGAAAAATTATTGCCTATTCGCGCGTGAGGTTACCGCGCCGTTTGCAGCGCAACCTTTTTCCTCGCCTCCGCTAGGTAGCCGTTTTCTTCGAGCGCTTTCATGATGCTCAAGTTGATCGATTCATTGACATCGAGCTGGCCGGCTCTCGGGTTGACCCGGGCAATGAATCTTTGCACGTTCTTCCATGCCGCCGGGTCCGGCGCGATGTCGAGGCTGGTGATCGAGCGCAGCGAATGGTACGAGGTCTCGGCATCTTCGTCGCTGCTTAGGCGCAGATGTTTTTTCATGATCTCGGCGACGTCCCGTCTGTTGCGCGCATCGAGAATGTAGACGATGGCGTCGATCATGCCTTTGGCAAGGCGCATCATAAGATCCGGCGCGGCGGCGAAGCGTTCGCTGCGACCGCAGATGCCGACGGTTTGCAGCGCAATACGCATTTCCGTCGAGTTGACCAAAGAGCGCATGCCGCCCCGTTTCGCCACGGCCGCGGAGGGCAAGGTGAAAACCGAGGCGTCGATATTCCCTGCAAGCAGAGCTTGAACGATGGTCGGCTCCTCGCCGATGACGCGCATTTTCATGCCGATCTTGTCCGGGTCCACGCCGACGCCGTCCAACACCATCATGGTCTGCAACCAGAATCCGCCGCCGATACTTTGCACGCCGATGGTTTTGCCGCGCAGCGCCGCGAGCGAGTCAATGTCTTTGCGCACCACCAGCTCACGCGAAATCCCCTTGATTGGAAAAGCGCCGCAGCCGATCTTCGCCCCCGCCGACACGCCGCTAAGCACGTTGGCAACCGAAGGCAAAAAGATCGGCACTTCACCCGACACCAGAGCCGCTAAACTGATCTGCGCATTGCGCACCTGCAGCAAGCGCGCGTCAATGCCGTGTTTCTGATAAATCCCTTTATCGATCGCCACCCAATAGGGCCCGATGGTTTCGTTGTGACCGCCATAGGCCATGAGAACGGTATCTTCCGCGTAACTTTGCGCGCGATTGAGCGTAAAGAGGATCAGTGCAACGGCAAACCAAAGTTTCCCACATCGAAAACCAAGACCCATGCATCACCTCACGCGATCCGGAGAAACGCTAGGCCAAACTGAGTCAATGCGAATGTCAGACATCAATGCCTAACGGTGGCAATCTTTTAGACGTCACGAGCATGATCAGGTTATTTAAATGTAAACCTTGGCGTACTTGCCGGTGAGCTGGGCGGTGAAACCTTCCAAGCCTTTTTCCTGCCGTTGCAAGCGCGTCTCCCGCGCCCAGGTGCGTTTGAGATCCTCGCGAATCTTGATATGCAGGCGGCCCATCGGCTCGCATTCCAATTCGATCGAATCGCCGTCTTGAAACGGATTGAGACCGCGATGATTGGTGCCGCAGGCCAACACGTCGCCCGGCTCGAGGGGATGGATCGAACTGACCCACTCGATGCAGCGTGGGATTTTATGCGCCATATCACTGGTGTGATAGTTCTGCATCAAGACGCCGTTGTTCCATAGTTGCACGGCAGATTTTGCGGGTCTGTGATTTCGTCCGCGGTTACTAAATACGGCCCCATGGGACCGAATGTAGCGCGGGACTTCATCTGGTAGAAAGTATTGCCCGCCGGCGGCAGACCGCGCGCCGAGCCGTCGATAAAGTTGACGTTGCCAAATACGTAATCCATCGCCTTGGCTGCCGAAACGTTGTCGGCGTATTTGCCGATCACAACCGCTAACTCCGCCTCGCCTTCGAAGATCGGCGCCGGCACATCGGGTAATATCATCGTATCGCCGTCGCCGATTACGCTGTTGGGCGACTTGTGAAATGCATTGATCGGCGCCGGCTCCTTGCGCGTGCCGTCTTCCATGTAATTGACGGCCATGCAGTCAATGTTCACCGGCTTGGGCACCGGCGCGCGCAGCCGCACGCTCTTCAGCGCCACGCCGCTGCCGCCTGCCACGGCCTTTTCCAACGCAACGCGATAATCGGCGAAGCGCTCGATCAAACCGCTCATCAAGTTGCCCGGCCCGGTATGAGGAATGTCTTTCACCAGTGCCGACACATCCACCACCGCATCGCCCTTGACCACGCCGAGTTTAAAATCATCGAAGAAAACTAATTTCATCCAAACCTCCCGTAAGCTTCGTTAGGATATAGCGGAGATCGGGTTCACACTTCAATGAGAAAAAACAAAAAAGGCGGGTTACCAACCCGCCACACGAATCCCGATAAATTGTTTTGTGTTCTTTTTGGCAATTTGTCCGAATCCGACCTCTGTGATCTCTGTGTCCTCTGTGGTGAAATCTCTCTCCCCTTCGATCGACGAAGAATTCTACCAGCGATCCTTGCCCATCGCCCAGCGGTCTAAGCTTGCCAGGTATTCGCGGAACAAGACCATGCGCATGGCCACCGCGCGGCGGACTTTGTCTTGGCCTTCATCGGTTGTGGCGTACTGTTTGATAAAGCTCTGCGGCACGCTGCCGTGGCCTTCTTCGTCTTCGGTGATTTTTCGATATGGCTGTTTGATCCACTCGGGCACAGCGGAAGAATGCAGACACATCTGAATAAGATAGTTGGCGACGGTTTCGCCGGCCAGTGAGAATCCCGCGATGCGCTCGCAAGTTTCGCTCAGTCCTTCCATGGCATTGAACATGGCGATCTGCGCCGGCAACGGTTTGTAGTCGAACGGCTCGGCGCCGAGATCGCGGATGCGCTGGGACAGCAATTGCGCGTGAACCATCTCTTCATGGGCCGACTCAGCCAAAGTCGCTTTGACATCGAACTCCGGCGTGCTCTTCAACCACGTCCCAAACAAATCCGCCGCCCGCAGTTCATTAAACAACCGGCTCTGCATGACGCGAATCCGCTCTGCGTCTGTCTTCAACGGCACGTAAGAGTAAGCCGGCGGATTGGCGTCGAGACTTCGACAAAATTCCTGCACCGGTGAAAGAATTTCCTGCAAAAATTCTTCACCATTCATAAAGCACCGCCTTCCGAGCACGAACACGATCCACGATCACGATTCTAAACCCGCCAGTCCTTCTGCGAGATATCGATGCCATTGCCCGCCGGATCGTGCACCCGATACTCCGCGAAGGGAATCCGCTCGGGCCGCTTGGTGCCGCGCTTCACGCCGGCCTTTTCGGCGCGCGCCTGCATCTCTTCGTTGCTCTGCACATGAAAACCGAAGTGATTGATGCCAATGGGCTCCTCGGTTCTTTGATACAACAGCGCCAGATTGAAATAGCCGTCGGACACGAAAATCGACGAGCGGTCGGTGCGCTCGACCTCTTTCATGTCGAGCACGGTGCAGTAAAAATCGCGAAGCCGCTGGGGATCGGGCGTGTAAAGGGCGATATGGCGGATTGGCACTAGCCGCTGGCGGTAAGCGACATCGAAGGCGCGCCGGGTGATGCTGATGAGATTGCCATCCGGGTCGCGCAGCTCATGGTCGATACCGGCAATAGAACGGATCTCACGTAGATCGGTCTCGGCCATGCCGACATGGGTTAGCTTTTTTCGGATCGTCTCCACCCGCGCAGTGTCGAAACCGATGTGGCGAAAGCCGCACTTGCGCGGGTCCGGCTCAGGCAGCACCGCCAAACTAAAAGTTCCGTCGGAAAGAAAACACGCCCCTTGATTCACTTCGATCTGTTCAAGATCGAAAACCTCTTGGTAAAATTTAGCCAACTTTTCCGGCGTTTCAGCGGCGATCACCAACTGACGTAACTGCGGCATAATGACGGTGGTCCTTTCGCGAACTGGCTCCCAAGCTACCATGCCAGCACGGACAAATCATTGCAGCACAGCGTTCATCGAAGCCGCCGGCTCGTTGGCGCGCAGCGCTGCGCTCTTGATCGGCAAGCGCAAGCTAAACACACTGCCGACCCCAACTTCGCTGGAGAGACGAATCTCACCGCCCAACGCCGCGGCGAGTTTTTTACAAAGACCGAGCCCGACGCCGGTGCCGCCATATTGGCGCGTCGACGAACCGTCCAGCTGGCGGAAGTCTTCGAAGATCACTTCCTGATCCTCGCGCCGAATACCGATGCCGGTGTCGGCGATGGCGATCTCCAAAAACTCACCGACCGCGTCCTGATGGCGGCGCAGGTACAATTCGATCTTGCCCTTCTCGGTGAACTTCAATGCGTTGGTGATCAATTCGAGCAAGATCTGCTGCAGCTTCTGGCCGTCGCTCTCGACGGTCTCGATGGCCGGTTCCATGTAGACGTCGAATTGAATCGGCCGCTGGCGGATCAAACGCTGGGTCATCATCTCCAGGCCGCCGAGAATCTCCTTCAACTTGACGATTTCGCGCTGCGCCGCTGAACCGTCCGCCTCCATGCGCGAGTAATTCATCAAGTTGTCCATCAGGCGGGCCAGCTCCTGGCCGTTGTTCACCAGCTTGTCGAGGATCGGCCGGCCATCGCCATTGGCGCCGATCTCGCGCAGCACTTCGCTAAAGCCGATGATGGTGCTCACCGGCGGGCGGATCTCGTGGCAAATGTTGGCGACGAAATCTTTCTTGATACGGTCCATCTCGATCAATTTCTGGTTGGTCGCCTCGACTCTTTGACGCGCCTCCACCGACTCTTGATAGAGCCGGCCATTTTCCAAGGATAAGGCCAATTGCTCGGTCAACGTGCGCAGCAAACGAAACTCCTCGGCGCCATACTCGCCGCCGGAACGTTTGGCGCCGAAGCAAACGAAGCCGCGCACCGCCCGCTCATAGATCAACGGCAAGAGCAACTCGGCATGCCAAGCTTCGAAGCACTCTAACAGCGCCCCACGCTTATCGGCGAAGCGCGGATGGTTGGAAATCTCGCTGCGGGTCAAAACCCGCGCATCGGCGCTATCTAACAGACCGACAACGCGCCCACTGTCCTCTGCCAAGGTCGATGAATTCTGGAGCGAACCCTTGGCAAACGCCGTCACCAACTCGGAAGAATTTTTCGGCCGGTAAGCGAGCACCCCACTATCGACCTGCAGTGGCTTGCAAAGACGCTCGACAAACCCTTGCGCCAGCGCCGGCGCATTGTCGAGACTACGGAGAAACAAACTGGTGTCGTCCTGAACCTGCGCCGGGTCGTAGTCCTGACGGTAAACGAAGCGATCGACCACATGCTCGAGCCAGCGCAGCAGCGGATTGAAAATCGCCACCACGAGAATCGAAAAGAGTATTGGAATCAACGGCTCCTCGGCGTACTGGCCGGCCCAAGGAGCGAGCAGCAACGCGACCACGGCGTAGACGCCGATTAACATACCCATCAGGGCGATGCGGCTGACCGTGACACGCAGGGCATTGCCGAGATCGAACAAACTATATTTCAGTAACGCGTAGGCGATGGAAATCGGGAAGAAAACCGTCGGCACCAAAGATAGGTTGTAGGGAATCGCCAGGTGAAATGAGCTGGCCAACACCGTGGTCACACCGGGCACGAGAAATCCCAATAGCGCGCCGACAAACATCACCCTTAAACGCGAACGTTCGAGATCCAAGTGACTACGGCGCAGAGCACGGCCGGTGATCCAGAGAAAGCTCAACGCGCCGATGCAAATATAAACGTAGCCAATGCGAAAGTGCTGCGACCAGATATCCATGGGGCCGAAGAACGTCAAACTATTCATCGCACCCAAAGCGATGCCGATGCCATATAGAATCGCCACAAAGCGCGGCCGGAGCGCCTCCCGCCCCTCGGCGCGGCTCAACAGCAGCGCCAAATGAATCGCCGCGCTGGGCGTCAAGGTGAGGGCAAAGATGCGCAGCTCCTTGGGCAGCATCGATTCGGTCATGAAATCGAAGGTGGTTTGAAACCAGACAAAAACCGTCAGCACCATGAAACAGAGCGGCAACGCCACCGGGGTTCGGGCGCGCAAAAAGTAGGGCGCAACGCCCATCACCAGGAACGCGACGCCGATGACGACATAAACGCCGAAGCTAAGCAGCCAATCGCGCAGGCCGAAGGTCATGGTCGGCACCAGGAAGTCGAGGGCCTCGCCGGCGCGCAGAATTCGATAGCGCAGCACCGTGCCGAGGGGTACGCCACGGGCTAATGTGTAAAGTTCGCTGCGCTGGTGCAACGGGCGGTCATTGACCGCGACCACTTGGTCCAGGGACTCCAATTGCGCCGCCGCGCCCGACCAGCCGGGCAATGAATAGGGCCCCACCGTCAAATTTTCGTGAACGAAGAAACCCGGAAACGGCGCATTGATCCACCGCCCCGAAGAAAGAAAAGTCTGACCGATGAGCAACAGACCCAAGAGGCCTGCCGCAAGAAGAGACAACCGGTATCGCCAGCTCTGCCGCCCCATAAAGACCTCCCCAAGCGTGATCAATCTCATCCGCCATTTATCAAGGTCAGCCAAAGGCTGTCAAGAAAAGATCGCGAAGCTGTTGTAGCAAAGTGATTATGTCAGGGGTTAACGGCAACGTAATTATGTCAGGGTGGAAGGATGACAACCCTGACAATGAAAGACGAGAAACGACTAGACGTAATTCAACGAGTATATCGCAGCGAGATCACCGTGGTTGAGGCCG
>SHYW01000048.1 GCA_009692615.1 Deltaproteobacteria bacterium
TGCGGCCTCAACCACGGTGATCTCGCTGCGATATACTCGTTGAATTATGTCTAGTCGTTTCTCGTCTTTCATTGTCAGGGTTGTCATCCTTCCACCCTGACATAATTACGTTGCCGTTAACCCCTGACATAATCACTTTGCTACAACACCGAGTAGTTAAGTACCTTGACTCGCAGTAGGTAATCAGTTAGTTTCGGGCAGTTCAAAATACATTTCCCAAAAATAGCCTAAGGAGTCGCGCACATCGAAAGACACCCTTAGGCTATTTTTGCGCGTGAGGAGATCATGGCTGAATATAAATTTGTAAAGGTGCCGAAGGACGGCGCCAGGATCACTATGGGGCCGAACAGGAAGCTGAACGTTCCCGACAACCCGATCATTCCCTTCATCGAAGGCGACGGCACGGGCCGCGATATCTGGCGCGCCGCGGTGCGAGTCTTCGACGCCGCGGTGCAAAAAGCCTACGGCGGCAAGAAGAAAATCCATTGGATGGAAGTCTATGCCGGCGAGAAGTCCTTCAAGCAGTATGGCAGCTGGTTGCACGAAGAAACCGTGCCGGCCTTCGTCGAGTTTTTCGTCGGCATCAAAGGGCCGCTGACCACCCCCATTGGTGGAGGTATGACCTCGCTTAACGTCGCTTTACGAAAGCTTTTGGACTTGTACGTCTGTCAACGGCCGATTCAATATTTCACTGGCGTGCCTTCGCCGGTGAAGCATCCCGAGCATGTCGACATGGTGGTCTTCCGCGAGAACACCGAAGATATTTATACCGGTATCGAATTTCCCAATCGCAGCGAAGCCAACGCCAAGTTCAAATCCCTGCTCAAAGAAAATTTTCCCCAAGACTACGCCAAGATTCGTTTCCCCGACTCGGCCGGCATCGGCATCAAACCGGTTTCAGTCGAAGGCACCGAGCGCTTGGTGCGGGCGGCGATTCAGTGGTCGCTCAAGAACAAGCGTAAGAACGTCAACTTCGTGCACAAGGGCAACATCATGAAATACACCGAGGGCGCCTTTGCCGAATGGGGCTACGCCCTCGGTAAGCGAGAATTTCGTAACGACATCGTCACCGAACGGGAATCTTGGATCTTAGGGAACAAGGAAGCCAAACCGAACATCAGTAATGAGGACAACGCCAAGGCGATTGACCCTGGTTTCGACATGATGTCGCCGTCGCAGCAGGGCGATATTAAGAAAGAAGTCGAAGAGGCCTTGAAACTTTGGCCGACCCACGGCGACGGCAAATGGAAGAGCAAGCTCATGCTCAAGGACTCCATCGCCGACGTCACCTTGCAGTTCGTCTTGATCCGCCCGAAAGACTATGACGTCATCGCCACCATGAACTTGAACGGCGATTATATCTCCGACGCCTTGGCCGCGCAGGTCGGCGGTATCGGCATCGCGCCTGGCGCGAATATCAATTACGACACCGGTCATGCGGTATTCGAAGCGACCCACGGCACGGCGCCGAAGTACGCCGATCTCGACAAGGTAAATCCGGGCTCGGTAATTCTTTCCGGCGAGATGATGTTCCGCTACATGGGCTGGAACGAAGCGGCGGACTTGATCATCAAGGGGATCGAAGGAGCGGTCAAAGCCCAGACAGTAACCTACGATTTCGAGCGCTTGATGCCGGGTTCTAAGTTGGTCAGCTGTTCAGGTTTTGGCGATGCGATCATCGCCAATTTTTAACTTTTGCTTTAATCTTTATTATAGGAAAAGAAATGGCTAGGAAAAAAATCGCTTTAATCGGCGCCGGCAACATCGGCGGCTCGATGGCCCACTTGGCCTTGCTCAAAGGTTTGGGCGACGTGGTGCTTTTTGACGTGGTCGACGGCTTGCCCCAAGGCAAAGCCCTCGACTTGTCCCACGCCGGACCGGTGGAAGGTTTCGACGGCAACGTGCTCGGCACCAATAAGTACGAAGACATCGCCGGCGCCGATGTCTGTATCGTAACCGCCGGTATCGCCCGCAAACCGGGCATGAGCCGCGACGACTTGCTGGGCACCAACTCCAAGATACTCTCGTCGGTGGCCGATGGTATTAAAAAGCATGCGCCCAATTCATTGGTCATCGTCATCACCAATCCGTTGGATGCGATGGTGACGCTGATGCAGCGCGCTCTGGGATTCCCCAAGAATCGCGTGGTCGGCCAATCGGGAATTCTCGATTCGGCGCGCTACCGTTCGTTCATCGCCAAAGAACTCAATGTCTCGGTGAAGAGCGTGCAGGCGATGGTGCTCGGCGGCCATGGCGACGACATGGTTCCGGTGCGTAGCACTTGTTTAATCGGCGGCGTGCCGGTGGAAAAATTGATTGCATCGGCGCGCTTGGACGAAATCGAAGCGCGGGTGCGCAACGCCGGTGGTGAAGTGGTCGCTTTACTCAAAACTGGCTCGGCTTATTTCTCACCCGCTTCGGCGGCGATCCAGATGACCGAAGCGTTTCTCTTCGACAAAAAAGAAATTCTTCCCTGCGCTGCATTGCTCGAAGGCGAGTATGGTGTCAGCGGTTATTATTTCTGCGTGCCGGTGCAGATCGGCGCTGGCGGCGTGGAAAAGGTCATCGAAGTCAATTTGAGCGACGCCGATAAAAAAGCTTTCAGCGTTTCCCTCGATCACGTCAAAGATATCGTCCAAGCGATGAACCGCGTGCTGGGCGTAGCGTAATAACAGACAGAGATAGAGACAGAGACAGAAGCTCCGCCAAGTCTCTGTCTCAAATCTCTGTCTCTATCTCCCCAATGAACATCCACGAATTTCAGGCCAAGGAAATCCTTAAACGCTTCGGTGTTTTGGTTCCGCGCGGTATCGTCGCGTCGACGCCGGAGGCTGCCAAAGCGGCGGCGAAGGAGCTTGGCGGCGGCGTTTGCGTCGTCAAGGCGCAGCTTCACGCCGGTGGCCGCGGCAAAGGCGGTGGCGTCAAAGTCGTGAAGAACGCGGAGGAAGCGGCCGAGAGCGCCCGCGACATGCTCGGCAAAAACTTGATAACCCATCAAACTGGACCCGAAGGGCGCCAGGTGCGCCGGGTGTTGGTCGAGCAAGGTTTGAAGATCGAGCGCGAACTCTATCTCGCGATGGCCCTCGACCGCGCTCAGTCGCGGGTGACAGTAATTTGTTCCAGCGAAGGCGGCGTCGAGATCGAACAGGTCGCCGACAAACAGCCGGAAAAGATTTTACGCGAAATCATCGACCCGGTGATCGGCTTGGCCGGCTTTCAGTGCCGGCGCGTCGCCCTAGCGCTTGGCATTCCCGCCGCTTTGACCGGTAAATTCGTCGGCGTTATGCAGGGACTCTATCGTGCCTTCGAGGAGTGCGACGCGTCGTTGGCGGAAATCAATCCGCTGATTATTACCGCAGACGGTCAAGTGATGGCCCTCGACGCCAAGATGAACTTCGACAGCAACGCGTTCTTTCGCCAGAAAGAGATTGTCGCATTGCGCGATCTCGATGAAGAAGACCCGCGCGAAGTCGAAGCGAGCAAGTACGATCTGTCTTACATTTCACTCGACGGTAACATCGCCTGCATGGTCAACGGCGCCGGCTTGGCGATGGCGACCATGGATATCATCAAAGTTTACGGTGGCGAGCCGGCCAATTTTCTCGACGTCGGCGGCGGCGCCGACAAGAAAAAAGTCGCCCAGGCGTTTAAAATATTGCTCGCCGATCCTCGCGTGCGCGGCGTGCTAATCAATATTTTCGGCGGCATCATGCGCTGCGACGTGCTTGCCCAAGGCGTCGTTGATGCGGCGCGTGAGTTGAAAATCACCGTGCCCTTGGTGGTGCGCATGCAGGGCACCAATGTCGAGCAGGGTAGAAAGATTCTCACCGAATCCGGCCTGACGATCATTTCCGCGGAGACCATGGCGGAAGCGGCGGAGAAGATCGTCAAGGTGGTCAAGGGCGGCAAGGGATAAAGGGTCAGGGGCAAGCGAGCGAAGAGCTGAAATCACTTCATGTCAATTCTAGTTAACAAATCGACTCGTGTGCTGACCCAGGGCATAACCGGAGACACGGGCCGGTTTCACACCAAGGCGTGCAAAGAGTACGGTACCCAGATGGTTGCCGGGGTAACGCCGGGCAAGGGCGGCTCGGCTTACGAAGGGATTCCGGTCTTCGATACCGTCGAGCGCGCGGTCAAAGAGACCGGCGCCAATGCGACGGTGATCTACGTGCCGCCGCCGTTTGCCGCCGATGCGATTCTCGAAGCGGCGGATGCGAATATTCCATTGATCATTTGCATCACCGAAGGCGTCCCGGTGCGAGATATGGTCAAGGTGAAACGCTACCTCGCCGGGCGCAACTCGCAGTTGCTTGGCCCCAATTGTCCTGGCACCATCACGCCGGGACAGTGCAAGATCGGCATTATGCCCGGCCGCATTCACAAGCCGGGAACCATCGGCGTGGTCTCGCGTAGCGGTACGCTCACCTATGAAGCGGTCGATCAATTGACTCGCTTGGGTTTGGGTCAATCGACCTGCGTCGGCATCGGCGGCGATCCGGTGCATGGATTCGAGTTCCTCGACGTGCTTAAATTATTTAACGACGATCCCGAAACCGAGGCAGTGGTGATGATCGGCGAGATCGGCGGCAGCGCCGAAGAGGAAGCCGCCGATTGGATCAAGGCGAACATGAAGAAGCCGGTGGCCGGATTCATCGCCGGGCAGACCGCGCCGCCGGGAAAAAGAATGGGCCACGCCGGCGCGATCATCTCCGGCGGCAAGGGCACGGCAAAAGAAAAAATCGCAGCGATGACACAGGCCGGGATTCGCATGGCAAGTTCGCCGGCGACCATCGGCCGCACTATGCAGGAGGCGTTAGGAAAATAATATGGCTATTGAGAAAACCTTATCGATCGTTAAACCGGATGCCGTGGCGCGAAATCTCATTGGCCCGATTCTCAGTAAATTCGAAGCGGCCGGGCTAAGAATCGCCGCCGGCAAATTGATTCGCCTGACGCCGGAGCGGGCCCAAGCTTTTTATGCCGTGCACAAGGCGCGGCCGTTTTTTCAGGGCTTGTGCGATTACATGTCGTCAGGGCCGATCTTCGTTTCGGTGCTCGAGGGCGAAAACGCCATCGCCAAGAATCGCGAAGCGATGGGCGCCACCGATCCCGCCAAGGCGGCAGCGGGTACGGTGCGCAAGGATTTCGGTCAAGACATCGAAAAAAATGCCGTGCATGGTTCCGATGCGCCGGAAACCGCCGCCGCGGAGATCGCTTTTTATTTCAAGCCTGATGAATTGTTCTGAGCGAAAGTTCTCGCCGACGCTGGCGCCGTGAAACCGAATATCAAAGATTTGCCGGCCCATGAACTCGCCCAGTTTCTCCTCGTGGGCAAGCATCCCGCCTATCGGGCCAAGCAGATTCGCCAGTGGCTGTTTCAAAAACATGCCTTGACCTTTAGCGAGATGACCAATCTCTCGCAGGGGTTGCGGGAAGAGTTAGATCGCGAGTATTGCATCAGCCGGCCGACGATTTTGCATCGTGCCGACGCCCGCGACGGCACGATCAAATTCCTGTTTGGCCTCGCCGACGGGACGAGCATCGAAAGCGTGCTGATCCCGGAAAGTCATCGTTTGACGCTGTGCATTTCGAGCCAAGCCGGCTGCGGCTTTGGCTGCGCCTTTTGCGCCACCGCGGTGCTCGGCTTGCAGCGCAACCTGAGCGCCAGTGAAATCGGCGATCAAGTTCTCGAAGCCGGTCGTTCGCTCAGCGGCGATCGGCGCATTACCCACATCGTCTTGATGGGCATGGGCGAGCCGCTCGCCAATTACGCCAATACTCTGCGAGCGATAGAAATGATCACCGACGTCGATTGGGGTATGGGGATTTCGCCGCGCCGGGTGACACTGTCCACCGTCGGCTTGGTGCCGCAAATTGAAAAGTTGATGGCGGAGACCCGCGTCAATCTGGCGATCTCCCTTCATGCCGCTACCGATGAACTGCGCGGTGAGTTGATGCCGGTCAACCGCAAATATCCGCTCAAGCAATTGGTCGATTGCTGCCGCAATTTGCCGTTGCCGCGGCGCAAGCGGATTACCTTCGAATATGTTTTGCTGCGCGGCGTCAACGATTCAGTTCAAGATGCACGCAATCTAGTCAAACTTTTGAAAGGCATTTCCTGTAAAGTAAACGTGATCCCGTTCAATCCCCATCCCGAGAGTCATTATCAGCGGCCGAGCGCCGAAGAGATCGCGCGCTTTCAAGCGGTCTTGAACGATGCCGGCATGCAGATCAACATCCGCCGGCCGCGCGGCGACGATATCCAAGCCGCCTGCGGCCAACTACAAGGCGAACAGGCGAAGTTCGGCGCGCCTGCGGCGGCCACGGTGAATTAGGCGATGGCGAAAGTAAGCTCTATCATCGGCGTGATCGGCGGCACCGGTCTCTATCAGATGGCGGGACTCGCCGGGCTGCGTCAAGTCAGCGTGACCACCCCCTTCGGTAAACCTTCGGACAAAATCACGCGCGGCCGCTTGGGCGGCGTCGAGTTGGCATTTTTACCGCGCCACGGCCGCGGCCATCGCTTAATGCCGACGGAAGTAAACTATCGGGCGAATATTTTCGCCATGAAAAAATTGGGCGTGACGCGCTTGATCTCGGTGAGCGCGGTGGGCAGTTTGCGTGAAGAGATCGCGCCGGGCCATCTGGTCGTGCCGGATCAATTCATCGATCGCACCAACCAACGGCCGAGCACGTTTTTTGGCAACGGCGTCGTCGCTCACGTCAGTTTCGCCGATCCCTTTTGCCCCGATCTGACGCGAACTCTAGCCGATGCGGCGAGCGCCGAAGGCGCCAAGGTGCATCGCGGCGGCACCTATCTGTGCATCGAAGGGCCGCAGTTCTCCACCCGCGCCGAGTCTCATTTGTACCGCAGCTGGGGCGCCCATGTGATTGGCATGACCAATCTCCAAGAAGCCAAGCTGGCGCGCGAAGCGGAGATCTGTTTCGCGACCTTGGCGCTGGCCACCGATTACGATTGCTGGAATCAACAGGCCGGCGATGTCGAAATCGAGCAGGTGTTGGCGGTTCTCCAGCAAAACGTCGCCCTGGCGCAAATGACCATCGGCCGGGCCGCGGCGTCTTTGACAGATTCTCGCAACTGCGCCTGTGCCTCGGCGTTAAAGGATGCTATTATTACCGATAAAGCATCAATCCCAAAGAAAGTCCGGACCGCCCTGCGGCCGATCAGCGGAAAATATTTATGAGCGTATTGGTAGTGGGTACGGTGGCCTTCGATTCGATTGAAACACCCTCCGGTTCGGCGGAGCGGATTCTCGGCGGTTCGGCTTCTTATTTCGCCTTGGGCGCGAGTTATTTCGCGCCGGTGCGGGTGGTCGGCGTCATCGGCAAGGATTTTCCGCAAGATTATCTCGATCTGTTTACCGAACGCAATATCGACATCGCCGGCATCAAGCGCGAGGCAGGGGATACGTTTCATTGGCGCGGCCGCTATCATGAAGACATCAATCAGCGCGATACCATTGAACTTCATTTGAACGTCTTGGCCGGGTTCAAACCGGAGCTGCCGGAAAGCTATCGCGACGCCGAATACGTCTTTCTCGGCAACATTGATCCGCTGATGCAGATGGAAGTGCTCAATCAGATCCGCCGTTTGAAGCTGGTGGTGTGCGACACCATGGATCATTGGATTCGCGAAAGCCAGGAAGAGCTCAAGAAAGTGCTCAAGCGCATCGAGATGCTGGTGATCAACGATTCCGAAGCGCGCTTGTTGAGCGGCTACAATAACATCGTTAAAGCGGCGCGGGCGATTCTGCGCATGGGGCCGAAGATGGTGCTGATCAAACGCGGCGAGTATGGCGTGCTGCAATTTTCCGACTCCTCGGTGTTCGCCACGCCGGCTTATCCCCTTGAAGAAGTATTCGATCCCACCGGCGCCGGCGATTCCTTCGCCGGCGGACTGATGGGCCATCTCGCCCGCAACGGCGACATGAGCGAAGGCGGATTGCGCCGCGCCATCGTTTACGGTTCGGTGGTGGCCTCGTTTACGGTGGAGGACTTCGGCGTCAAGCGCTTGAGTGGAGTGTCTTTGCCGGAAATCGAAGAACGCTATCAACGGTTCGTCCAGCTCACCGATTTTCATTCCTGATTCATGGATCTCTCGATCGTCATTCCGGTTTTCAATGAGGAAGAAAACATCGAACCGTTAGTTCGTGAAATCGACACCGCACTGGCTCCCATGGGAAAAAGCTACGAGATCGTCGCCGTTGACGATGGCAGCCGGGACGCCACCTTCGCCGTGTTGTGCCGGCTTTGCGCTGCATCGGGCCACTTGAAAGTCGTTCGGCTCAAACGCAACTTCGGCCAGACCGCGGCAATCGCCGCCGGCTTAGCCCATGCCGAAGGTGAAGTCGTAGTTTTGATGGACGGCGACGCGCAGAACGATCCGGCGGACATTGGCCCGCTCTTGAATAAACTCGAAGAAGGCAACGACATGGTTGCCGGCTGGCGCTACAATCGTCAAGATTCTTTTCTCAACCGCCGGCTGCCGTCGATGATCGCCAATTATTTAATTTCTTGGACTACCCACGTAAAACTGCACGATTACGGCTGTACGCTCAAGGCGATGCGCAAAGATCTTGCCAAGGGTCTGCGCCTGTACGGTGAGATGCACCGTTTCATTCCGGCCATCGCCTATGACCGTGGCGCGCAGATCGCCGAGCTCAAGGTCAACCATCGGCCGCGGCTGCGCGGCAAGTCCAAGTACGGGATCACCCGCACGTTGAGAGTGATTCTCGATCTCCTGACGGTGAAATTTCTCTCCAGCTATTCGACCCGGCCGGCGCATATCTTTGGACCCATCGGTTTGCTCAGCGCCTTGGTTGGTTTTGGCTTCGGCCTCTATCTTACTGTGCAGAAATTTATTTACGACCTCGACATCGGCGGCCGTCCGCTGTTGTTACTGGCGATCTTGCTGATCTTCATCGGCATACAATTTATCACCATGGGGCTGCTCGGCGAGATGTTGGCGCGCACCTATCATGAGTCCCAGGACCGGCCGGTTTACGTCATCAACGAAATATTGGGAGGCGGCAAAACGCTATGAAGTTAGCGGTGGTGGGTACCGGATATGTCGGGTTAGTTGCGGGCAGTTGTTTCGCCGAGAGCGGTAACGACGTGGTCTGCGTCGATATCGATGAGAGCAAGATCGCCATGCTCAAACAGGGCAAGGTACCGATTCACGAACCGGGCTTGGAAGATATGGTCCGTCGAAACTCCGCCGAACAACGTCTGACCTTTACTACAGAATTAGCCGCTGCGGTAAACGGTTCCGAGATAATTTTTATCGCCGTAGGCACGCCGCAAGGGCCGGACGGCAACGCCAATTTACAATATGTCCGGGCCACAGCTAAGAGTATCGCTAAGGCGATGGACCAGTTCAAAATCATCGTCACCAAGAGCACCGTGCCGGTGGGTACCGCCGATCAAATCAAGCTTTGGATGGCGGAAGAAACCAAGCACAGCTTCGCGGTGATTTCCAATCCGGAGTTCCTAAAAGAGGGCGCCGCAGTGGAAGATTTCATGAAACCCGACCGCGTCGTACTCGGCGGCGATAACCCCGAAGCGATCGAAGCCGTGAAGGAACTCTACGAACCGTTCGTGCGCACCGGCAACCCGATCTTGACCATGGACTGCCGCAGCGCCGAGATGAGCAAGTATGCCGCCAACGCCATGCTGGCGACGAAGATTTCTTTTATCAACGAGGTTGCCAGGCTTTGCGAGCGCCAAGATGCCGACATCGGCGCGGTACGCCGGGCGATGAGTTTGGACCGCCGTATCGGACCGCATTTTATTTTTCCCGGTGCCGGCTACGGCGGCTCGTGTTTTCCTAAAGATGTGCGCGCGATGATCGGCATGGGCGGCGACGATACCGAGATGTTGCTACTCAAAGCGGTTGAAGAGGTGAACCAACGGCAAAAGAGTTTGTTGGTGCAAAAGGTGACGCGCCGTTTCAGCGCCGATCTTTCCGGTCATGTCTTTGCCGTTTGGGGATTGGCTTTCAAACCCCGTACCGATGATATGCGCGAGGCGCCGGCGATTACCGTCATTGAGGCGCTGCTCGCTGCCGGCGCCCAAGTGCAAGCTTTCGACCCGGAAGCGATGGGCGAGGCGAGAAAATATTTTGGCGAGCGCATACGTTACGCGCAACGAAATTACGATGCGCTCGATGGCGCGTCTGCTCTACTGATTCTTACTGAATGGAACGAATTTCGCCGGCCCGATTTTCCCCGGATAAAGTCGCTGCTCAAGCAGCCGGTGATTTTCGACGGCCGTAATATTTACGAACCGATGGATTTGCGCAAATACGGTTTTGAGTACATCTCGATTGGACGGAAGCATGGCTAGATACTTGATTACCGGCGGCGCCGGCTTCATCGGTTCGCATCTCTGCGAGAGTTTTCTCAACCAGGGTCACGACGTTTTGTGCATGGACAACTACTCCACCGGCGCCAAACCCAACATCGAGCCGTTTTTGAAAAATCCCCGTTTCCGCTTTATCGATCACAACGTCAGCCGCTACATCGAAGTGCCCGAGCCCCTCGACTTTATTTTGCACTTCGCCTCGCCGGCGAGTCCGGTGGATTATTTGGAGCTGCCGATCCCGACCCTCAAGGTCGGCGCCTTGGGCACGCACAACACTCTCGGTCTGGCGAAAACCAAAGACTCGGTGTTTTTGCTGGCTTCCACTTCGGAAGTTTACGGTGATCCGTTGATGCGGCCGCAGACCGAAGATTACTGGGGCAACGTCAACCCCATCGGCCCGCGCGGCGTCTATGACGAGGCCAAACGTTTCGCCGAAGCGATGACCATGGCCTATCATCGTTATCATGGATTGAAAACTCGCATCGTGCGCATCTTCAACACCTACGGGCCGCGCATGCGTTTGCGCGACGGCCGGGTGGTGCCGAACTTCATCATGCAGGCGTTAAAAAACGAGCCACTGACGGTTTACGGCGAGGGACAGCAGACGCGCAGTTTTCAATACGTCGACGATCTGGTCGCCGGGCTCAATAAATTACTGCTCGCGGATTACCATTTGCCGATCAACATCGGCAACCCGGCGGAGATGACGGTGTTGGAGTTCGCCAAGAAGATCATCGAAATGACCGGCTCCAAGAGTACGATCATCTTTAAGCCATTGCCTGAAGATGATCCTCAAGTCCGCCAACCTGACATTTCCAAAGCCAAAGCGCTGCTCGGCTGGGAGCCCAAAATCACGCTGGAAACCGGACTGGTGAAAACCATCGAATACTTTCGCTCAAAATTAACGAAGTAGCCAACATGAAAATTGTCGTTACCGGCGGCGCCGGCTTTATCGCTTCGCATATCACCGATGCCTTCATCGAATGCGGCCATGAAGTGCATATCTTCGACGATCTCTCGACTGGGCAGAAGGTCAATCTCAATCCCAAAGCGACGCTGCACACCGTCGACATCGCCGATGGCAAAGTTACGAAATTGATTGAGCAGATCAAACCGGATGCGCTGAGCCATCATGCGGCGCAGATGGACGTGCGCCATTCGGTGGCCGATCCGACTTTTGACGCGCGGGTCAACATCCTCGGCTTTATCAATCTGCTCGAAGGCTGCAAAAACGCCGGCGTGAAAAAAGTCATATTCGCGTCGTCCGGCGGCGCGGTGTACGGCGAGCAGGAAGTTTTTCCGGCGCCGGAAAGCCATGTCACTCAACCGGCGAGTCCCTACGGTGTCAGCAAACGGACCGGCGAGCTTTATCTTTCCTACTATCATCAAGCCTACGGTCTGCCTTACATCGCGCTGCGCTACGCCAACGTCTACGGGCCGCGCCAGTCGGCCAAGGGCGAAGCCGGCGTCGTGGCGATTTTTCTGTCCTTGCTGTTGTCCGGTAAGACGCCGCTGATCAATGGCGACGGCAAGCAGACCCGGGATTATGTTTACGTCGGTGATGTGGTGGCGGCCAACGTCGCGGCGTTGGAATCGTCTTACATCGGCCAGATCAATATCGGCACCGGCGTCGAAACCGATGTCGTGCAGATTTACGAGCATCTGCGCCTCGCGGTGGGGAGCGCGACGCAAGCGCAACACGGTCCGGCGAAGCCGGGCGAGCAGCGTCGTAGTTGTTTGGACAACCGGCATGCCGGCGCGGTGTTGCGTTGGCGGCCGCAGGTGGCTTTAGCCGACGGCCTAAAACGCACGGCGGATCACTATCGCGAGACGCTCACCCGATGACTTTGGACCACATTCGCAACTTTTCGATCATCGCCCATATCGATCATGGCAAGTCGACCTTGGCCGACCGCCTGCTTGAGTTCACCGGCGCGGTGAGCCAGCGCGATAAGACCGACCAGATTCTCGACAGCATGGATCTCGAACGGGAGCGCGGCATCACCATCAAAGCTAGCCCGGTTTGTTTACGTTACAAAGCCAAGGACGGCAAAGAGTACAAACTAAACTTGATCGACACGCCGGGCCATGTCGATTTCACCTACGAAGTGTCGCGCAGCTTGGCGGCTTGCGAAGGGGCGCTGCTGGTCGTCGATGCTGCCCAGGGTGTCGAAGCGCAGACTGTCGCCAACGTGCATATGGCGTTGGATCACAATTTAGAAATTCTTCCGGTCATCAACAAGATCGATCTGCCGAGCGCCGAACCCGAGCGGGTGCGCGCCGAGATCGAAGAAGTCATCGGCATCGACGCATCCTATGCGATTCCGTGCAGCGCGAAAGAAGGCATCGGTACCGAAGAGATTCTCGAAGGTATCCTCCATCACTTTCCGCCGCCTACCGGCGATCCGGCGGCGCCGCTGCGGGCGCTGATTATCGATTGCTGGTTCGACCCCTATCATGGCGCGGTGGTGATGCTCCGGCTATTCGACGGCACCATTGAAAAGGGCACCAAGATTCGCATGATGTCGAGCGGCAGCGTGTTCGAAGTGCTGCGCCTTGGCGTCAATGCTCCGGTGCCCACTGAAGTTGCGGCGCTGCGCGCCGGCGAGGTCGGCTTTATCATGGCGGGCATCAAAGAAGTCGCCGAGACCCGCATCGGCGACACGATTACCACCGATGAGCGGCCGGCGAGCGAGGCGTTGGAAGGCTTCAAGCCGATGAAGCCAATGGTTTTCAGCGGTCTATATCCGACCGATTCGGCGCAGTACCAGTCGCTGCGAGAAGCCTTGGAAAAACTGCGCCTCAACGATTCGTCCTTCACCTTCGAGCCCGAGACATCCTTGGCGCTGGGCTTCGGTTTTCGCTGCGGCTTTTTGGGTTTGCTGCATATGGACATCGTGCGCGAGCGCTTGGAGCGGGAATTCAATTTAACTCTCATCACGACCGCGGCGACGGTTATTTACCGCGTGGTGACGGTTACCGGCGAGACCGTGATGATCGACAATCCGGTGAAGCTCCCCAACGAAGGCGAGATCGAACGGATCGAAGAACCGGTGATTCAAGCGACCTTGCACGTGCCTCAAGAATATCTCGGCGCGGTATTGACGATTTGTCAGGAAAAACGCGGCATCCAAAAAGAAATCAAATACCTCGGCCCCAAGCGGGCGATGCTAGTCTATGAGCTGCCGCTAAACGAAGTGGTAGTCAACTTTTACGATCGGCTCAAATCCGCCAGCCGCGGCTACGCGTCGATGGATTATGAGTTGGCGGGCTATCGGAAAGCGGATCTGATCAAGCTCGACGTGCGCATCAACGGCGATGTCGTCGATGCCATGTCGATGATCGTGCACCGTGAAAACGCCTATTACCGGGGCCGCGAGCTGGTGCATAAGATGCACGAGCTGATCCCGCGCCAGATGTTCGAAGTGGTGATCCAAGCCGCCATCGGCAGCCGCATCGTTTCCCGGGAGACGGTCAAGCCGCTGCGCAAAGACGTTATTGCCAAATGCTATGGCGGCGACATCAGCCGCAAGCGCAAGTTGTTGGAGCGCCAGAAGGAAGGCAAGAAGCGCATGAAGCAAGTGGGCAAAGTGGAAATTCCCCAGGAAGCGTTCTTAGCGGCGCTTAAAGTTTAGTTCAAGGCTTGCCATTGGCGGCGGAAAAGGCGAATAAAGTGAAAGACACGAGTGCGATGGACAGTGTGACAACGGTTAAGACGAAGTCGACTTTCCGCGAATACGCGGAAGCGATCATGATGGCGCTAATTTTAGCGCTGTTCATCCGAACGTTCATCGTTCAGGCTTTTAAGATTCCCTCCGGTTCGATGATCCCGACGTTGCAGATCGGCGATCATATACTGGTCAACAAACTCTCTTACGGTGTGCGCATTCCGTTTCTCGAAAAATATTTGCTCGACTACTCCAAGCCGGCCCGGGGCGACGTGGTGGTGTTTATTTTCCCCGAAGACGATTCCAAGGATTTTATCAAACGGGTGGTCGGCGTCGCCGGCGACAGCGTCGAAGTGCGCGCCAAAAAGGTCTTCATCAATGGCAAACCCGTGGATGATTCCCACGCCCATTTCGCGGGCTACGATCCCGCCGCCGGCGGCGCCGGCAGCGGCGACGACTACGGTCCCAAGACAGTGCCGGATCACCATATCTTCGTCATGGGCGATAACCGCGACCGCAGCTACGACAGCCGCTTTTGGGGTTACGTCGATTTGAACGCGGTGCGCGGCAAGGCGTTTTTCATTTATTGGTCTTGGGACGGCACGGACCGCTGGGTGCGTTGGGAGCGGCTTGGCAATCTGATTCGCTAGACGGCGGTCGCTGACGACTCTCGAAAATTCTATCATTGCGAAACGATGGACGGTAAACGATGAGCAAAACGCTTAAATGGAGTTTAACGATTCTCTCGTCATTGATTCTGTTCCTTGTGCTGGTCAACATCTTCATCTCTTTGGGCAACCAGTCGATCCAAAGCGAAGTGGGCGAACGCCAGCAGGTGATCGCTCAAACCATTCAACTGGAGAACCTCAACCGCCAACTGATCAGCGTGCTCGCCAACCTGGCGCTCAAGACCAACGATGAAGGTTTGAAAAAAGTGCTCGCCGCCGGCGGCATCAATTTATCGGGCGCCGAGGGCGGGGCCGCGCCGGCGCCGGCCAAGAAATGAGATGTTATGTCTGACGATAGTGAATTGAGCTTGGATAGCAAGGTTGCCGCCGGCGTAGTGAGCGCAAAACCGGCGTCGAATCTGCCGTTCTTGCTGACGCTGATCGCGTTGTTTCTCTATTTTGCGTTTCAGTCGCTGTCGTTGTTTAGCGAGCGCGCTAATATGGGAATGATGAAGGCCAATCAGGACGTGGCGCTGCAAGAAGCCCAGAAAATTCAAAGCCAATTCAAACTGCTGGTGACCAAAACCAGCGAGCTCGCCGGCCAAGGCCACGCCGGCGCGAGAATGATCATGGACGGATTGCAAAAGCAGGGCGTCGGCTTCGCCCCGGAAAGCGCCCCACCCATGCCAGCAACGCCCGTGACTAAGGCGACCAAGTAGCGCCCGTCTCAATTGCAAGGTAGGGATTATGATCAGCCAGCGCGGTTTAAATTTGTTTGGCTTTCTGACCTTGATTCTGGTCTTCGTCAACATGTTTTTGTTGGTCGGCAATCAGTCGCTGCAGCAGAGCGTGGCACAACGCCAACAGGTGATCATGCAAAGCCTGCAAATGCAGGGACCGGCGCGCGAGATCATCGGCGCCATGGCCAACCTGGCGGTGCGCACCGACGACGCCGAGATCAAAAAAGTGCTCGCCAAATACGGCATCACGGTGACGGTCACGCAGCAAAATCCCGCGGAGGCGGCGGTGAAGGGCAAATGAGCGAAGCGAACTTGGAAGACGACGAAGAAGAAACGTCGAGCGAAATCGCTGCGCCGGCCAACGGCAACACCGCGCTCACGCTCGTGGTGTTTTCCTGGTGCGCCTGGATGGTGTTTCAAACCGTCCAGCTAGTGCGCGACCGCGTGCATCTAAACGATCTCAAAGCTAGCCAAGAAGCCGCCCTCCAAGAAGCGACCAAATTCAAAAGCCAAATCGACGGCATCACCGCCGACACCGCCAAACTCGCCGCCGCCGGCAATCCCGCCGCCCAACGCATCGTGCTCGAACTGCGCAAGCGCGGCTTCAAAGTCGGGGGCGAGACCAAGCCCGCGCCGCCGCCAGCTACTCAGCCCGCGAAATAATTCGCCTTCGCGTTCGCATTGCAAGTTTAGTAGGTTGGGTTAGCGAAGCGTGCACCGACGTTACTCTTGAGCGCGTCCGCTTGGTGCTGTCAGCTTGCTTTTGATTCCGCTGGCAAGAGAAAAAAACACTCGGCCTAGTCACAGCGATTAGCGAGCCGAGGACGTCTGGTAATCGGGCCTAACCTTGCTATCTAAAAAATTGTGCCACGAGCTAGGGAGTCGATCATGAGGTTTGTCGATCCGAAAACTTTGAAACAGGTGATCGGTCTTTGGCTCGCCCAGGGAGCGGCGGTTTACACTTTGATCGAAGTCGCTCACCGACGAAAGGAGTTTTCCTTCGTTGTTGCGAGTCGGCCATTGGAACCTTGGGCGAGACCTTTTCGAGTGGCGGTGCTAATTTTTTGAATTCTTTGGCGTCCCCGACGGGATTTGAACCCGTGTTATCGGCGTGAAAGGCCGGTGTCCTGGGCCGAGCTAGACGACGGGGACGTATGGTGAGCCGTGCTGGATTCGAACCAGCGACCCTCTGCTTAAAAGGCAGATGCTCTACCACCTGAGCTAACGGCTCGCTTGTGTAACTGGAACCTTGATTAAATAACGGGAATGACCCGCTAAGTCAAACATTCGAAGGCGATTGGCGACAAAATCATTGTTTGCCGCTCCATGATTATTTTTGTTTTGGGTCGAGCAAATCGCGCAAGCCATTTCCCAATGTGTTGAAGGCGAGAATCGTTAAAAAGATTGCCGCGGCGGGAAAGGCGATGACATGCGGGTGGCTGCGCATAGCGCGATAACCGTCTTGCGCGAGCGTGCCCCAGCTGGTGCCCCAATTGCTGTACGGATCGTTGATGCCGATGCCGATGAAGCTAAGCGTCGATTCGGCGAGGATTGCGGCGGGAATGCTGAAAGTCAACGTGACGATGATCGGTCCGACGATGTTGGGCAGAATGTGACACAAGAGCAGTCGCGCCCGCGATGCACCGAGGGCGGTGGCGCTTTCGACGAAGAGAAACTCTCTCACCTGCAGCACTTGCCCACGGGCGATGCGCGCGAAGCGCACCCAGGAAACCAAGGCGAGGGCGAATAGCAGTCCACCGATGTTCCGGCCGAAGACGAGGGAGAGCAGGATAAAAATTAACATGTCGGGTAGGCCGTAAAAAATATCGACGATGCGCATCATGAATTGATCCCAAACGCCGCCTTTGAAGCCGGCGACCAAACCGTAGGCTGTGCCGATCACCAATGCCAGCAGTGAGGTGCCGAGGCCGACGGTGATCGACACTCTTGCGCCGTAGAACACCCGCGTCAATAAATCGCGACCGAGGCCGTCAGTGCCCATCCAATGAGCCGAGCTGGGATTCTCCAAGAGCCGCTGCTCTTCCAGGCCGCCGGCGGCGTAGGGCGAAATCCACGGCGCCAGCACGGCGATGATAAAAACTAGCGCGAGATAGACAGCGCACAGCGCCAGGATCGGATTGAGTCGATTGAAGTGTGCGTCGCCCATGGGATTGTTTATTGCACCCGAATGCGCGGATCGACGTAGCCGTAGAGCAAGTCGACCAGCAGATTGGTACAGACGAGCAGCGCCGTGTAGACCAACGTGACACCCATGATCAGTGGATAGTCGCGATCGGTGACGGCGGTGATGAAAAATCGCCCCATGCCGGGAATGGCGAAAACATACTCGACAACGAACGAGCCGGTGAGCAGCGCGGCGGCAAGCGGTCCCATGACGGTGAGAACGGGAATCAGCGAGTGGCAGAGCGCATGTTTGCCTAGCACGACCGATTCTTTCAGCCCTTTAGCGCGGGCGGTGCGAACGAAATCTTCGCCGAGGGTTTCGATCAAAGTCGAGCGCAGCAATGCGGCGAGATAAGCGGCCGGCGCGGCGCCTAATGTGATCATCGGCAATATCGCACTCAAGCCGTCGTCCCAGCGGCCGACTTGGAGCCAGCCCAATTTGAGCGCGACGAGCCAGATCAAGAACGCGCCCAAAAGAAAATTGGGCAAGGAGATACCCAGCGTGGCGACAAACATGCACAGCCGATCGATGGCCGAGTTGCGAAAGTAAGCGGCGAGCAAGCCGGCGGGCAAGGCGATCAGCAGCGCGAAGAGAATCGCCAGACCGCCAAGCACGGCGGAGGTCGGTAACGTGTCGGCGATGATCGCGCTGACGCCGCGGTCGAGATATTTATACGACGGGCCGAAATCGCCCTGGGCGATGCCCGATAGATAGCGCAAATACTGCTGCCACACCGGTTCGTCGAGATGATATTTGGCCTCGAGATTGGCGATCACTTCGGGTGGCAACTTGCGTTCGCTATCGAAGGGGCCGCCTGGGGCGACTCGCAACAGGGCGAACGTCAGTGTGGCGACGACCCAAATAACCAGTATGCCGTGAAACAAACGTTTTAGCAGAAGCGTAATCATGTCGCGCCCGTCTAACTATTTCAGCGCACAGAGCGTGAAGGCAAATACGACTTCACCACGAAGGTTTCAAATCGTTCGGACAATTTTTGTTGCGAACTTCGTGATCTTCGTGGTGAATACAAATCCCGTCATTATCCAGTTATCGACGCATCGTACTCTTCCAGTTTCTTTTCCAGCCAACGGGTGTTGACGGCGCCGCTGCGGTAATCGGCGTCGGCGATGACGACCTTTAGAAACGGAATCAGCGTATCGATGCCGCTGACGTGGAAGTTTTCCAGCGCTCGGTTGGTTTGGTCCGCCGACTCGATGCGGCTGTTGGCGTGGACGATTAGTTTGGCTAACAGCGAATCGTAATAGGGCGGCACGAAGTAGCCGGAGTAACAGTGCGTGTCGAGGCGGATGCCCGGACCGACAGGTCCTTGCCAATTTGAAATTAAGCCGGGGCAGGGGCGAAAGCCATGTTGCGGCGACTCGGCGGTGATGCGGCATTCGATGGCGTGGCCGGTAAATTTGATATCGGACTGTTTGAAGGGAAGCGGCTCGCCGCGTGCGATTAGCAACTGTTGCGCGACTAGATCGATGCCGGTGATCATTTCGGTGACCGGATGCTCGACCTGGATGCGCGTGTTCATCTCCAAAAAATAGTAAGCATGGGTGTCGTTGTCGTAGATAAACTCAATCGTGCCGGCGCTTTGATAACCGATGCTGCGCGCCAGCTTCGCCGCCGCGTGGCACATTTGCTGGCGCACTTCGAGCGGCACGGCGTAGGCTGGCGCTTCTTCGACGATCTTTTGATGGCGCCGCTGCAAGGAACAGTCGCGCTCGCCCAAGTGAATCACGTTGCCGTGCTGATCGCCGAGGATCTGTACTTCGATGTGGCGCGCGTTGCCGACGTAACGTTCCATGTAGAGCGTATCGTTGCCGAAGGCGGAGCGCGCTTCCGCCGCCGCCGTGCGAAAACTATCTTCGATCTCGTTTTCATTCCAGACCAGTTTGATGCCGCGCCCGCCGCCGCCCGCCGAAGCTTTGAGTAGCAGTGGGAAGCCGATTTCTTTGGACAGCTGTCTGGCTTCGTGCGGATTGCGCGCGTGGTCCGAGCCCGGCACCAACGGCACGCCGGCGCCACGGGCGATTTTGCGCGCTTCGAGTTTATCGCCCATCATAGTGATGTTTTCCGCGCTCGGTCCGACGAAAGTGATTTTGTTGTCGACGCAAGCCTGAGCCAACGATGCCCGCTCGGAAAGAAATCCATAGCCAGGGTGCAGCGCGTCGCAGCCGGTGCCGTGGGCCGCAGCGATGACGTTCTCGACTTTTAGATAACTGTCGGTGGAGCGCGCCGGGCCGATGCAGACGGCGCGATCGGCCATCTTGGCGGCCATGCTTTCGCGGTCGGCGTCGGAAACCGCGGCGACGGTTTCGATGCCCAAACTTTGACAAGCGCGAATCACGCGCACGGCAATCTCGCCGCGGTTGGCGACCAATACTCGGCTAACGCTCATGGATGCTCCTGAAAAGAATTACCGTACTGCCCCAATGCGGCAAGGGCAGGTTTCAAACCTGCCCCTACATTCGCAATCGAACTTGACCTGCTGCGCTTGGTAAATCCCAAAACGATTACGGTTTGACGATGATCAAAACCTGACCGAACTCGACGAAACCGCCGTTGGGTGCGACGACTTCGACGACGGTGCCTTTGACGCCGGCGCGCACGCTGTTGAAAACTTTCATGACTTCGATCAGACCGCAGGTGGTGTCTTGGGTGACTTGCTGGCCGACCGCGACGAATGGCGGCGCGCCGGGCTCGGGCGCGACGTAGAAAGTTCCCAGGATCGGAGCCGTGACCGCAAGATGGCCAGCTGGAATCACCGCTTTCGCCGCTGCAGGTGCGGCGCTCGCGGCAACCGGCTTCGATGCGACCGCCGGCGCCGTACCCACCACCATCGGCTGTGCGCTTCCCGCCAACGGGATCGGATCGCCTTTGCTGACGGTGATTTTCAATTCGCCGACTTCGAGCTGAAAGTAGTCGAACTTCGACTCGTCGATCAATTTTAAAATATGCAAAACATCATCTTCGCTGAGTTCCATGACTTCTACCTTTCTCTTGGGTGAATCTGTGACAGCTGTTGGCCGCGTTGCCGACCCTCTCCGCAACTAACATGATTTTGCTGCGGATGGCAAATTCTCAACGTGAGAATTACTGCCCTTGGGCGCGGACGGCCAATTCAAACCCGCACCCTTTGTGGTGAACAATCTACTCACTTAGTTCTGCGCAGGGTGTAGGGTGCGCTACGCGCACCATCGAACGAATGGTGCGCAAGCGCACCCGACAAATTCTTGGATGCCTTGAGGCGGCACTTCAAGCGTGTCATTTACCAACTGGTCGGACATTGCGCAAATCCATCCGCGCCATGGAGTTGTATTCCAGGCCGGTGAATTTGGGGTTGAGCATCGTCGCTTCGGCTTTCCAATAGAGCGGCACGATGGCGGCGTCGGTCTCGGTCAAAAGTTTTTGCGCTCCGTCGTAGATCTGCGCGCGCTTGGCGTTGTCGGATTCGCTGGCGGCCTGTTCGAGCATTTGGTCGTATTTCGGATTCTTCCAGCGGCCATGGTTGTTGCCGCTGTTGGATGTGAAGAGCTTCATGAAGTTGTCGGGATCGGGATAGTCGGCGCCCCAGCCGGCGCGATGAACCACGAAGGGATCGTTCTGGAGTTTTTTTAGATAAACTTTCCACTCCTGGTTTTCGACCTTCACCACCACGTTCAAATGCTTTTGCCACATGCTCTGCACCGCTTCGGCGACCAGCTTGTTGTCGTCAAGCGTGTTATAGCCCAATGTAATCGGCGCCAGCCCTTTGCCGTCGGGATAACCGGCTTCGCTCAGTAGGCGGCGCGCTTCGCTAGGATTGAATGGCAGGCCGATTTTCGCGTTATGCGCGAGCATAGCCGGCGGGATCCAAGATGTCGCCGGCGTTTGGCCGCCCTGAAGGATTTTCGGAAAAACCTCGCGGTCGATCGCCATGGCGAAGGCTTTGCGCAGTTTGGGATTATCAAAAGGCTTGCGGTCCAAGGCGAAGCCGTAATATTCGCCGCGCAGTTGCGGCACTAGCTTGTAGCCCGCCATTTTTGCCAGGCGCGGCTTGTCCAACGGCGGAATGCTGTGATCGTCCATGAAATCTAGATTGCCCTGCTCATACATCGTCATCGCGGTGGTTTTCTCGTTAACCATGTACATGGTCACTTTATCGATCGCCGGTTTGCCGCGAAAAAAACTTGGATTGGCGCCCAGCTCGATTTCATTTTCATGTTTCCACGACGCCAAACGAAAGGGACCGTTGGTGACGATGTTCGCCGGCTCGGTCCAGCGCGTGTCGTGCTTCTCGAAGACATCTTGGCGCTGCGGGTAGGTAACTTCGAAGGTGGTGATGGCAAGAAAATAGGCCGCCGGGTGGCGCAGCGTGACGACGAGAGTCTGATCGTCCTCGGCCCTGACGCCGACGGTTGCTGGATCTTTGAGTTTGCCCTCGGCGTATTCTTGGGCGTTGACGATGTCGAAAAGAATGTAAGCGTATTGCGACGCGGTCTTGGGATTGAGCAAACGCTTCCAGGAATATTCGAAATCCTGGGCGCGGACCTTTTTACCGTCGGTCCATTGAACATCGTCGCGCAGATGAAAAATAATTTTTTTGCCGCCGTCGAGCTGCTCCCATGACTTGGCGATCACCGGCGCCGGCTGCAACTCTTTGTCGAACTCGGTGAGGCCGACCATGAGATTCGAAATCACGTTGAACGACACATGATCGGTGGCGATGGACCAGTCGAGGCTCGGCGGCTCGGTGCCGAGATTGACGCGGAAATGATTGGCCGCGCCGTCTTTGGGCGCGGACTTGCAGGCGCCAAGAAACAGCGCCAAGCCGATGACCAAAAAAGTTACTGTGCTGCGAAATGTCTTAGCTCTAATCATTCTTGCGTGTCTGCGGTTTAGCCGGTATTAGTAGCGCAATAACGATATTCCTTCAAGAAAGAAGTGCCGATGGACGCAAAAGATTTATTGATGAACAGCCTGGTGATCGAAGGCCACCGCGACGTTTATGAGCAGATCTATCGTAAATCGATCGGCGAAGAAGCACCGATCCGCGACGGTGTGGCGCCGCGGCTGATCCGTGACGGCATCAATATGACGGTCTACGCGATCTCGGGCGATTCCTATTCGCACTCGCAGAACACCGGGCGCTATCTGGAAACCGCGCTGGAACAGATCGATCAATTTCTCGAAGAGGCGCCGCGCTCCGAAGGCATGATCCAGATGGTCAAAACGCGCGGCGATTTGCCGGAGAAAGGGGCGCCGGGCAGCGTTAAATTTTTATTGCACTTCGAAGGCTGCATGCCGCTGCGCGGTAGTATCGAGAACCTGCGCAGTTTTTATCGGCTTGGGCTGCGCTCGATTCAACCGGTGTGGAATTTTCGTAATGAGCTGGGCGACGGCGTCTGGGAAAACCGCACCGGCGGCGGGCTGACCAACTTCGGCGTGCAGGTGATCAAAGAAGCCAACCGTTTGGGCATGATCGTTGATCTGTCGCACATGAACCGCGAAGGTTTTTTTCAAACACTCGACGTCGCCACCGCTCCGCTACTCGTGAGTCACGCCAACGCCTGCGGCATGCTCAAGAACCCGCGCAACTTAGACGACGAACAAATCAAAGCGATCGCCAAGCAGGGCGGTCTGGTCGGTATCCTAGCATTGCCTGAACGAGTGAAGGAAGGCGAGGCGGATATCGAAGATATGCTCAAGCACATGGACTACATGATCAAGCTCGTCGGCATCGAGCATCTCGCCCTGGGCATGGACTTCGTCAAGTACGACGGGCCGCGCACGCTCAAAGACCGCCATCATCCGCTGCACAAGGATCCGCTGATCAAAGGCTTCGAAGAAATCGAAGATCTGCCCAACATGATCGACGGCCTGCAACGCCACGGCTACAAGGATGACGAGATCAAGATGATCCTCGGCGGGAATTATTTGCGCGTGTTGAAGACGATCTTGCCGGAACAGTCGGTGATCTAAATTCTTACAAGCCTAATTTGGCACTGATGTCGACATTCCCAACTCTTTTGCGAAGGATTCCATCCTCCCCCTCGAGGGAGGAGGACAGAGGTGGGGGCGTTCTTCGTTGCAATAACCTGCGTAGCACCCCCATCCTAACCTTCCCCCTTCGAGGGGGAAGGAATCGGTCAGGGCGAATATCAAGATGACCGTCGGCGTTTCCGTTCCACGCATCGACGGCGTCGACAAAGTCACCGGTGCGGCGAAGTTTACCGGCGATTTAACTTTTCCCCATCTCCTTGAAGCGAAAGTTCTGCGCAGTCCGCTGCCGCACGCGGAAATTATTTCCATCGACGCCAGCAAAGCTGAAGCACTGCCTGGCGTGATCGCGGTGCTGACACGCGACGATCTCCATGACATCGATCCCTACTATGGCAACTGTCTGCGCGACCGCGCCGTGGTGGCGACGGATCGCGTGCGTTTTGTCGGCGAACCGGTGACGGTTGTCGCCGCGGAAGATGCGCTGATTGCTGAAGCAGCCTTGGCGCTGATCGAAGTTCAATACAAAGAGCTGCCATGCATCGCCGACATCGACGCCGCCCTCGCCGAAGGCGCGCCGCTGGTCCATGAACACCAGGCTGGGAGCGGCGAGTTTCACGATGTCGCGGGAGTCGGGGAACAATTCGGCGGTAATATTTGTCACCGCGAACGTTTCACCAAAGGCGATCCCGACAAAGCGTTTGCCGACGCCGACGAGATTGTCGATGAGACGTTCGAGTTTCCGATGGTCTATCAGTACGCCATGGAACCGCACAGCGCGGTGGCGCGGGTCACGCGCGACGGCATTACGCTGTGGAGTTCGTCGGCCCATCCCTTTTTGGTGCGCTCCGAGTTGGCGCATATGTTCGGCTATCCCCACGCCAAAGTTGCAGTGATTGTGCCCTACGTCGGCGGCGCTTATGGCAGCAAGTCCTATTTCAAGATCGAACCTCTCGCCGTCGCCATCGCGCGCAAGTGCGGCGGTCGACCGGTGCGGGTGGTGCAAAGCGTCGCCGAATCGATGTTGACCACCCGGCGCCACTCGGCGCGGGTTCGCATGAAGACCGGTATTAAACGCGACGGCACTTTGGTGGCACGCGAAGCGCAGGTGCTGATGGACACCGGCGCCTACACCGACAACGGCCCGCGCGTCGCCAAGCGCGCGATTAGCCGAATGATCGGTCCGTATAAGTTAGCCCACTGCAAAGTCGACGTGTTGGCGCTTTACACCAATACCGTTCCCGCCGGTTCCATGCGTTCCATCGCCGGGCCGCAATGCATCTGGGCGCTGGAATCGCACATGGATTCCATCGCTGCGCGCGTCGGCGTCGATCCGATGGAGTATCGCCTGCGTTATCTGCTTGATCGTGGCGCCGTGCTTAAGCCCGGCGCCACCACGATCGATGCCGACTTGCGTGCAGGTACGAAAGCCGCAATGGCGTCGCTCAATTGGCAAAACGGCGCAGCCGGTGTCGCCGTCGGCGTGTCCGACTCGGAAGCGATGCCGGTGTCGGTGGCGTTGATTCGCCTGCTCGCCGACGGCAGCGTGATCTTGCTCGCCGGCACGACGGAGGTAGGGCAGGGCGCGCGCACGATTCTCAGTCAAATCGTCGCCCAAGAATTGTCGATGCCGATGAGCAAAATCACCATGCGCGGCACCGACACATTGAACACTCCTTTCGACCGCTCCACCGGCGCCAGCCGTTCGACCACGGTGATGGGCAGCGCCGTCAAAGCCGCGGCGGAAGATTTGCGCAAGCAATTAATCGCCGCCGCCGCGGAAGCGTTTAAAACGCCCGCGAACACGATCACGATCGCGAACGGCCACGCAGGCAGCGGCGATCAATCGCTCACCTACGGTCAAGTCGTCAGCAAGTTCTTCGGCATGCCCGGCGGCGAACTTATCGGCCGTGGTTACATGCGGCCGGATGGCGCGCTGGGAAAAACTTTCCCATTGTTTTGGGAAACCGGCATGGGCGCGGCAGAGATTTCGGTCGACGCTGAAACCGGCAAGATTGAAATCGAGCGTTACGTCACCGTCGCTGACGTTGGCAAGGCGATTCATCCGCAACAAGCCGAAGGACAGGACGAAGGCGCGGCGATGCAGGGCCTCGGTCACAGTTTGTTCGAGTCGCTCGAATTCGACAACGGCCAGCCGCTCAACGCTAACTTGGTCGATTATCGTCTGCCACGCTTCACCGACCTACCGCGCCATTTCGAATCGGCGCTGATCGAAAATCACGACGGCCCCGGCCCCTATGGCGCGAAAGGGATGGGCGAATCTGGTATAGTGTCGATCGCACCGGCCATCGGCAACGCGCTCTATCGCGCCACCGGCGCGCGGGTGCGCGATTTGCCGCTGACTCCCGAGCGGGTGTGGCGCGCACTCAAGAAGAAAACCTCGGAAATCTAACCGACCGACTTATTTGCAAGGAGCGTTCAGATGAAATCGAAACTGTTGG
This sequence comes from Deltaproteobacteria bacterium, assembly GCA_009692615.1. Classification (NCBI taxonomy): domain Bacteria; kingdom Pseudomonadati; phylum Myxococcota; class Myxococcia; species Deltaproteobacteria bacterium. The sequence continues at coordinate 26,098 of SHYW01000048.1, forward strand.
CGGTCGCTGTCGCGTTGTTGGGGTTGAGTTCTCTGGCACAGCCTTCGCAGGCGAAGATCGTGGTCGGCTTGTCGTCGGTCAACATCGCATTCCTGCCCATCTATGTTTCGCAAGAAAGAAATTTCTTCAAAGACGAAGGTCTCGATGTCGTGTTCGTCATGTTCAACGCCGGCTCGACCAATTTGCAAGCTTTGATGGGCGGCGATGTCCAGATGATGGGTAGCGCCTTTGTTGAGACTCTTGGCGGGAGGGCGGCCGGCTTTGACATCAAGAATTTCTGGGGCATCTGCAACTCGATGCCTTTCGAACTTTATTCGCATGGAAATTTCCGCTCGTTGAAAGAATCGAAAGGCAAGCGCTTCGCCATCAGCCGCTTCGGCTCGCTCACGGATTTTCTCACGCGCGCGACGTTGCAACACCATGGCGTCGATCCGAAAGACGTGACCATCCTGCAGATTGGCAGCACCCCGGCCCGCTTCGCGGCTCTATCGGCCGGCGCCGTCGATGCCTCGGTGATGTGGTTTCCCGTCACCGAGATCGCCAAGAGCCAGGGCTTTCGAAAACTTTTCGATCTCAAGGATATTTTCCCCGAGTGGCCGTACGAGACCTTCGCAGCCCGCGAATCTTGGCTCGCCAAAGAGAAAAACGATGTGACGAAATTCTTGCGCGCCTATCAACGCGGCGTCAAGCATACTTGGGATAACAAGGACGACTCGGTGAAGATTATGCGCAAGTATGTCAAGATGGACCCTGGCTACGCGCCGGCTGGTTACGATCAGTACCGCAACACGTTTCCGCTAAACGGCGTCATCGCCGAGAAACCGATCGCGACGGTGATCGAGCAAGAGTTTGACAACGGCCGGCTAAAAAGAAAAATCACCACCGAGGAAATGATCGACCGCACGTTCATCCATTTGTTGGGCGGGAAGTGAGTTTTCGATTATGGAATCGCGCTAATAGTCACGATTCCACCGGCGGGAACGTCGATTCGTAGTGAATGGCGGTCGAGCAGGCTCATGCCGACTAGCGGTTCGGTATCCGCGGATTCCACTTCGACGGTCCGCAGCCGACCATCCCACATCAGAGTAGCGACGAAGGCATCGAACACGTCGATGCTGCCATCCTCTAACACGCCTGGCTGGCGACTTATCCATGAAAGTTCAAGCGCGGCGATACGCGCCGGCGGCAAGGTTAAAAATCCGGTGAAACCGGTATCGATGATCGCCTCAATATCCTGCTGCTTGCCGCCAGGCCCGCTAACCACCAGATGAATGGTCGCTTCACGCTTGATGTTGACGACGCCAGAGATCACTTTCAATCAGCCGCGGCTGGACGAACGCCGAAGCGATGGACACCGCGATGGCCGATGCGTACACACCAAATTTGCGCTTGCGGATGATGGGCCCGGAGTTTTTCTGAAGCGGTCAGCGTATCTTCACCGAGTTCGTACGCACCGCTGTCGATATCGATCGCAACGATCTCGCCGTGATTAGACTTTTCGATCTTTGGGCGGATTTGCTGCTCGTACATCGCGGTGCCGCGGCGAGCGAACTCGGCTTTGTCATAACGTGGTTGCAGTGCATTCATATATTCCCCGTTTACGACCGTTCCTTTGGCGAAATTCAGTTTAACGGAAACGGGCTGCATGTGAAACTAGGCATTATGCTGGCTATTTGATCAGCCCCGCCTTTTTGGCGATCTGCTCCACGGTTCGATGTTCCTCGCGGATTTCCGCGATCAACTTCTCCGGCGTTACGTAGTCGGCGACCATGCCGAGGTTGGCCAGCCGGCCCGCGGTGGTTGGATCTTTGATGACTTTCTCTAGTGCCGCGATCAACGCCTTCGACACTTCAGCCGGCACGCCCGCGGGGGCGAAGAATGCCGCCCAAACACCGAGCAAGTTTTGCTTGTATCCCAACTGTGCCAGCGTCGGTATCTGAGGAAACTCGGGCATATGACTCGATGCCACGATGCCCCTCATGGTTCCCGCTTTGAGATGCTCCGCGACCACGCCTTGAGCGGCGGCGGCGCCTTCGATGTGTCCGCCCAGCGCGGCGGTGACCGCCGGACCGGCGCCTTTGAATGGAATCATCGTCATATCGGCTGGGCTCAGCGAGTTGACGATCTCGACGGTGAAATGGCCCACCGAGCCGGGACCGACGGTGCCGATGCGAATGTTGCCTGGGTTTTTCTTGCCGTACTCCACCATCTCGGCGAAATTTTTGAACGGCACGTCTTTGTGCACTGCCAAGACGATGGGGGTGCGCACAGCCATGCCCAACGGCGTTAAATCTTTGAATGGATCGTAGGGCACGGTCTCGGGCGTGAGAATTCGATTGAACACCAACGACGCGTTATTGGTGATTAGAATTGTGTAACCATCTTTCGCCGACTTCACCGCGCTGTCAGTGCCGATGGTGCCGCCGGCGCCCGGACGATTGATCGCGACGACGGGAACTTTGAGCAGCTTAGACAGCCCTTCACCGATGGTGCGGCCGGCAACATCAGTGGCGTCGCCGGGGGCGAGGGGAATGATTAAATTGATCGGCTGCTTTGGATACGCTTGCGGCGAGGCTAGCGTTGGCAGCAACAAAACCAGCGCTAAGGTGAATAGAGCATGGATGCGATTTGACATAAGATATCTCCTCTTAAGCTTGGCCATAACGCCAATGAGCGGTCGCTGTCAATCGAGAATGGTTCGATTGACAGCAACAGGGGGCTTTGTTATCCGATCAAGTAGCGTTATCGATTTGGAGATTGAAGATTCAATGCCGATTAAACGTTGGTTCCTAGCGATGCTCTTTTTCGCATTACTGTTGCCACAGATTGCCGCGGCCCAGACTCGCACCAAAGTAGTGATCGGCTACGCGTCGATGAGTACGGTGGCGACGACTTTATGGGTGTCGCAGGAAAAAGGCTTCTTCGCGAAAAACGGTCTCGAGGTCCAGTCGATCTTCATTCCCGGCTCGCCGACGTTGATCGCCACATTGAATACCGGCGACGTGCAATTCGGCTACACCGGCGGCACCGCGACCTTGGGTGCCGCGGTGGGCGGTTTGGATTTAAAGATTATCGCGGCGTTTGCCAACATTGCCCAGAGCGATCTGGTGGTACGGCCGGAGATCAAAACCGCCAACGATCTAAAAGGCAAGCGCATCGGCGTGACCAGCATCGGCGGCACCGGTTGGATGACGGCGATGCTGGGTTTGGAACAGATTGGTTTAAACGCGGAACGGGATCGTATTTCCGTAGCCGCTTTTGGCGACCAAAGAGTGATCACCCAAGCGCTCGAGTCTGGCACGATCCAGGGCGCCGCCATCGCCGGCGTATTTGGCCGGCGCTTGAAGCGCAACGGTTACAACTTTCTCGGCGATACGGAAAAGATTTCGCTGGTCGGCACGAGCATCGTCGCCAAGAGTGATTATCTGGCGAGCCACAATGCGCTCACGCGCAGCGTGTTGCGTGGTCTAGTCGAGGGGCATGGTTACATGCTCAATGCGGGGAACAAATCCTCGGTGATGGAAATCATCACCCGCCGTCTTGGCATCGCCGATCCAGTCTCGGCCAACGACGGTTATGAAGATTATGTGCGGCGTTCGGACAAAAAGGGTTTCGTGTTGCTCGAAGGACTGAAGAACATTCAGCGCTTCATGAAGCTGCGCAATCCGAAGATCGCCGAGATAAATCTGGAAAAACTGATCGACGAAACAATTTTGCAGGAATTGGAAAAGAGCGGCTTACTCGACCAGGCGCTGGGCGGCAAAAACGTCGCACGCTAACAATTGGGAGGAATGTACCATGGCAATTGACGGCATGAAGGTGATCGATCTCGATAGTCACTTGGTGGGCGACTTGGAGAGTTGGGATCAGACGGTGGAAGCCAAGTATAAAGAATTTTTACCGCGCAAACTGCCGACCAAAGATGACGAGCGGCGCAAAACCTTGATCGGCAATCAGATCATGGTCGGCTCGGAACTGGGCCGGCAAAAAGCCGAGAAAAAAGAGTGGGTGACTCCCGCCGATCTTACGCCTCAAGGGCGTGTGCGTAATATGGACTTGGACGGCATCGACGTCGCGGTGCTGTCGCCCAATTCGCCGGCCCTCGATATTCTCTGGTTCGTCGACGACGCCGAGCTCGGCGCCGCCTATGCGCGGGCGCAGAACAATTACATGAACTGGTACGCTTCTCAGCAACCGGGCCGGCTCATGTGGGCCGGCGTGATTCCGCTGCAAGACCCCAAGGAAGCGATCAAAGAATTGCATCGCTCGCGCGAACTCGGCAGCAAGGCGCTCAACGTCAAAGCGACGCCGATCCCCGGCAAGGAATGGTCCGATCCGTACTTCGATCCGATCTTCGACGAGCTAGAGAAAACCAAGACGCCGATCATCTTTCACGATACCAAGACCGGCTCCATGGGCCATGAACGTTTCGCCGATAATTTTTTCTTTTCCCACATGGTCGGGCGCACCATCGAGAGCATGGTTTGTCTGATGGTTTATCTGTGCGGCGGCGTCATGGAAAAGCATCCCGACTTGAAAATCATCTGCCTGGAAACCGGCGCGTCGCAAATGCCTTGGTGGATTTCCCGCATGGACGAGCACTTCGAGAAGCTGCCCCATCTGGTGCCGTGGCAGAAGCGCAAGCCGACGGATATTTTCAATGAGAGTGTGTTCGTCGGCTGCGAGCCTTTTGAAGACGCATTGTTCGAATGGGCGGTGGAATATTTAGGCGGCGACCGACTGGTACTGGCTACGGATTCGCCGCACTGGGATTCCGCCGTGCCGGGACAGGTGACCGGCCCGGTGGCCAACAGCACCAAGATTTCCCAAGAGAACAAACGCAAAGTGCTTGGTGAAAATGCCATCAAGTTGCTGGGACTGGGACTTTGACGGTTTGTCGTTTTACGGTGAATGAGGAGGCCGCATGAGTGGTTTGATCTTGGCAGTTGTTTTCGTTTTCGGTGTCATGACTGCTCAACAAAATGCTTTCGCCGCAGCTGCGGGAAAGAAACTCGTGATCGCCTATGCCGCCATGAACGCGCGGGTCTGTCCGCTCTGGGCGCCGCGTGAGCGCGGCTTCTTCACCAAGTATGGTTTTGACGCCGAGACCTTGTTTGTGCGCGGCGCGCCGACCTTGGTATCCGCCATGGCCTCCAATGAAATCGAGATAGGTTACACCGGCGGTACGGCGGTGATCGGCGCGGTGGCATCGGGCGCCGATCTCAAAGTTCTATCCGCCCTGACCAATCGCGTTACCTATGACTTGGTAGTTAGACCGGGAATCAAATCACCTGAAGATTTGCGCGGAAAAATATTTGGCGTGCAGTCGATCGGTGGCACTGTGTGGATGGGTGCGATCTTGGCCCTCGAACATCTCGGTCTCGATCCCGAGCGCGATAAGATCCGCATCATCGCCGCAGGCGACCAAACCGTGCTCGCCCAGGCATTGGCCAGCGGCACAATCGATGCGACGGTTCTCGACGGCGTGCAGAGCCGTCCATTGCATGCAAAAGGATTTCCGATTCTCGCCGAGCTCGACAAGACGAGGTTGCCAATTTTGAGCTCGTCGATCGTCGCACGCGAACCCTATATTCAAAAGAATCCACAGGTAGTCGAGAACGTGATGCGGGCAGTGATCGAAGGCGCGGCGTTCTGTCTGTCACCGTCTCAAAAGCCAACCACACTGAAGATCCTGCAAAAATATTTGCGCATCACGGAGAAAGACGCGGAAGAGGGTTACCGAGACATGGTCACCGGCCTCGACCGCAAGCCGTACGCCGCGCCTGCGGGAGTCACCAACGTCGTGCGCCTGATGAAACGGACCAATCCAAAAGTTGAAAACGTCAAACCCGAAACACTAATCGACGACCGCATACTCAAGAAGCTCGATCAGAGCGGATTTATCGACGAGATACTGACGAAGTATGGCGTGAAATGAATCGTGTTCGTCGCTCGTGATCGTGTTCGTGAAAGAATACTGCCGACAACGGCGTGATGGAGCTGCTAAGGAATATGACGATGTACATCGATGGCGATACGCACTACTGGCCACTGCGCTTTCTCGACAAGGTGAAACATTCGGGCAAGGGTTACCTCGAAGTCGTCGAAGACAAGGGCGATATGGTGCGCTACGGCGAAGTCGTGCCGGGAAAGGTCGCGACTTATTTCCGGGACGGGAAGAAGGTTCATTCGTTCAAGGAAGGACGTTGGAGCATCGCCCTGCGCGCCGAGTTCATGAAAAAAGATGGTTTCGATAAGCAGGTTTTGATTCCGGACAACCGGCCGTTGATTTACGAGTGCGATGCCGAATTGGGCAGACAGCTGGCGCGCGCTTACAACGATACCGTTGCTGAAGATATCCAGGGTGACGATCGCTTCATCGGCTGCGCCTGGATTTACTTGCCGGATATCAAAGAGTCGGTCAAAGAATTACGCCGCTCGGTGAAAGAGCTGGGTCTCAAGGCGGTTAAGTTCAACGGCGGTTGGGGCGACGGCGATCTCGATAGCGAAGTCTTGTACCCGCTCTATGAAGAGATCGCCGATTTAAATATTCCAATCTTGCTCCATCCCGCCGCGCGCGTGTACGAAGCCCAACATAGCCACCCGTGGCTGGTCGGCAGCGAACGTTTTCAAGGCTATCAACATTTCCCCACCGCGCTCGGCTTTCCGCTCACCTACATGGTCAGCGCCGCGCGTTTGATCTTCGGCGGCGTGCTCGATCGTTTCCCGAGTTTGAAGTTCGGTTACTTCGAAGGCGGCATCGGTTGGGTACCCTGGCTCATGCACACGCTGGACGCGCATATGCCCAACGAGAATATGGTGTCCGTGTCGGTTCAACAATTTTTCGAGGGTAAACAAGCCATCAAGAAACTTCCCAGCCAATACTTCAAACAATTCTACATCGCCTGCGTTTCCTGGGAGACTTACATCGCCGACACTGTTAACGGCTGGCCCAACCACAACATCATCATCGGCAGCGACTTCGACCACGGCGACGCCGTCGCGACTTGGCCGCGGACGGTAGACGTAATCAAGCGGATGTCGAGTTTATCGGCCGTCGATAAAGAGAAAGTGTTGGGCGGTAACGCGATGAAGATGTTTAAGCTGAATTGATGGTCATCGTCACTGCCGGAACACACCGTGTTAGCGCGTTACGATCAACAGGCATTGCTAGTTTATCTCTACCTGGCCGCGTGTCACACTTGCGCCATTCTCGTCTGATCGGAGCTTTTCCGTGCCCTCGAATATTTTAAGAATCGACTGTCCCGACGAGCCGGGACTCGTCCACAAAATCACCGGCGTGCTCTTCAACGCCGGTTACAACATTCTTAGCAATCAAGAGTTCGTCGATTTGGAAGGCAAGCGTTTCTTCATGCGCACGGCGTTTGAAGGGCCGGCGGTGCCGAACACCGTGGTCTCCTACCTAGAGCAGATGTTGCCGAAAGACTCCGTGGTGAAATTAGTCTCGGCGGAGCGCCAGCCGATTGTGATTCTGGCGACAACCGAGGCCCATTGCTTGGGCGATCTATTGATTCGCCACTATTCCGGCGAGTTGCCGGCTGAGATCAAAGCAGTGGTGGCCAATCATGAAACGCTCGGCTCATTGGTGAAATCCTTCGGCATTCCGTTTCACTGCGTCAGCCACAAAGATTTAGAGCGCACCGAACATGAGAAGCGGGTCATGGACGCGATCGATTCCCACGGGCCGGAATATCTTGTGCTCGCCAAGTACATGCGCATACTGACGCCGGCGTTTGTCTCGCACTATCGCAATCGGGTAATCAACATTCACCATTCCTTCCTGCCGGCGTTCATCGGCGCTAAGCCCTATCATCAAGCCTACGATCGCGGCGTGAAAATCATCGGCGCCACCGCGCATATCGTCACCGACGATCTCGATACCGGGCCGATCATCGCCCAGAGCACGATCCCGGTGAATCATACTTATACGGCGGCGGCGATGGTGCAGGCGGGCCGGGACGCGGAAAAGATCACTTTGGCGAAAGCCGTGAAGCTCATTCTCGAAGAGCGGGTATTTTTGCACGGTAACCGTTCGGTGGTGTTCGAATGATTCTTGGTCAGTGCTGCCACAATTGGGAAAGATTCCTCGGCGCACCCGCGCCTCTGATTGTGGAGTGAATCGAGCTTGTCAATTGACAACGCCGGGTCCATCCGATAAATCTTTTGCATAAAATATTTCATAATTTAGCGAGGAGGCCTACATGGCGAAGGATTTGAGGACTTTTATTGCCGATTGCCAGCGCGAACTGCCTGGCGAGGTGATTCACATAACCAAAGAGGTGAATCCGGCGAACTACGATGTCACCGCGATCATCAAGCATCTCGGCGCGCAGAAGCGCTTTCCGATCATCATTTTCGACAACCCGCTCAATTTGAACGGCAAAGTCGGGCCGATCAAGCTGACCATGAACTGCGAAATCTCCCAGGGCAAAACTCAGATTGCGCTGGGCATGCCGCGCAATTCCACTCGTCCTGAGATGGCCGATAAGTGTCTTGAGATGGAAGAGCATCGGGTACCGCCGACCATCGTCAGCCGCAAG